>CAZCTU010000077.1:0-7218 GCA_964501495.1 uncultured Ramlibacter sp. | reverse complement strand
GGCAGCGCCCCAACCTGCTGCTGCTGGACGAGCCGACCAACCACCTGGACCTGGCGACCCGCGAGGCCCTGTCCATCGCCCTCAACGAGTTCGAGGGCACGGTGATGCTGGTGAGCCACGACCGGGCGCTCCTGCGCGCGGTCTGCGACGAGTTCTGGCTGGTGGGCCGCGGCGGGATCAAGCCCTTCGACGGCGACCTCGACGACTACCAGAAGTACCTGCTCGAGGAGTCGCGCCGCCTGCGCGAACTGGCCCGGCAAGCCTCCGCCAAAGCCGTCGACGCACCCGTTGCGCCCCCCGTGCCCGCTCCCCGCGCGCCCAAGGCCAATCCAGCCCAGTTGCGGCCGCTGCGCAAGGCCCTCGAAGACGCCGAGCGCCAGATGGCCGCCCTGGGGGCGGAGAAGGACGGTCTCGAGTCGCGGCTGGCGTCGGCCCTGCCCCCGCAGGAACTCGCCGACCTCGGCCGGCGCCTCAAGGCCCTGGGCGAGGAACTCGGCGGCCTGGAGGAGCGCTGGCTTGAAATTTCGGCGGAGCTTGAGGCAGCACAAGCGGCCTGAGGCTTCACGGCTGGCTTCGGGCGCCCCGACTCGCTAGAGTCGGCCCATGCAACTTCAGTTCCTCGGCGCGACCGACACCGTCACCGGCTCCAAGTACCTCCTCTCGCACAAAGGCCAGCGACTCCTTGTCGACTGCGGCCTCTTCCAGGGTTTCAAGCCGCTGCGCCTTCGCAACTGGTCGCCACTGCCGGTGCCTTCGGCGGACATCGACGCCGTCATCCTGACCCATGCCCACCTGGACCACAGCGGTTTCCTGCCGCTGCTGGCTCGACAGGGCTTTCGTGGCCCGGTCTATTGCAGCCAGGCGACTGCGGAGCTGTGTCACATCCTTCTTCCCGACTCCGGCCACCTGCTGGAGGAGGAGGCCGAGTTCGCCAACCGCCACGGCACCAGCAAGCACCAACCCGCCCTGCCCCTGTACACCCGGGAAGATGCGATGCGTTGCCTCAAGCTCCTCAAACCGGTGCGCGTGGGCCATGACTTCCAGGCCCTGAAGGGACTGACCGCGCACCTCTCGCCCTCGGGCCACATGCCCGGGTCGAACTTCGTGCGCCTGCACGATGACCAGCGCTCCATCCTCTTCTCAGGCGATCTGGGCCGCCCCAACGACCTCGTGCTCAAGCCCCCGGTCACGCCCAAGGCCGCCGACTACCTGGTGATCGAGTCCACCTATGGCGACCGCGAGCATGTGGACAGTGATGTGCTCGAGGTGCTGGCCGAGGTGGTCAACCGCACCTCGGCTCGCGGCGGGGTGCTGGTCATTCCGGCTTTCGCGGTGGGCCGGGCCCAGGTGCTGCTCTACGCGCTCCACCAGCTGAAGAAGCGCGGCGCCATCCACCACCTGCCGGTGTACCTGAACAGCCCGATGGCCGCCGCCGCCACCGAGGTCTACCTCCGGCATCCGGAGCTGCTGCGCCTGTCGCGCGCCGAATGCCTGGACATCGTCCAGGCCACCACCTTCGTCGAGACGGCCGACGAGTCGCGTGAGCTCAATGCCCGCAAGGGCCCGATGATCATCGTCGCGGCCAGCGGCATGGCCACCGGCGGCCGGGTGCTGCACCACCTCCAGGCCTTCGCGCCGGACAAGCGAAACACCATCCTGCTGGCCGGCTACCAGGCCGGCGGCACCCGGGGCGCGGCGCTGGCGGCGGGCGCGGCCAGCATCCGCATCTTCGGCCAGGACGTGCCGGTGCGGGCCGAGGTGGCGCAACTGGACCACCTCTCGGCCCATGCCGATGCGAGCGAAATCCTCGACTGGCTCGGTGGCCTCTCACGGGCGCCGCGCCGGACCTTCATCACCCACGGCGAGCCGGCGGCCGCCGACGGACTGCGCAAGCGCATCGAGCGCGAGAAGGGCTGGGACTGCCACCTGCCCTTCTACACGGAGACCGTCGCACTCGAATGAGCCAGGGCAGGCGGCGCCTCAGCGCCGGGTCAGACCGGCCCCGCCACCGCCCCCAATACTCGCGGCCGCCACACAGGAGCCGCCGATGCAAGCCCACGGAACCGGAAGCCGCCCCGCCACGCCGCCGTCCCCGCCCCACTTGCCGCCCCAGGGGTTGCAGCCCGTCAACCCCACCCGCGTCGCGTCACTTCGGCCCGGCCCCACCCTCAGCGGTGGGAGCGTGGCCATGCCGTTCCCGCCCGGCTCCAACCCGGCCGGACAACTGGTCAGTTCGAATTCCGACCGCAAATTCATCAGCCCCAGCCTGCTGCCCGACAGCCCCATCGACCCGGCTTTCGGCTACCCGAGGGTGGTGCCCGGCCAGGTCGGCCTGCCGCGGCGGGGCAAGCTGCCTCTGTCCAGCCGCTCCTGCGCGGCGCTCTGCCCGGCACAAGGGCAACCCGCTGCGTTGTCGCACTCTGTGTCGATGTGGAGCGTCCGCTCCCCCTCTCCTCCCGCCGCGCCGGACAAGCGGACGGGCCTGGTGGAGGACGCCGCGTACGCCGTGGCCACCGCCCTCACCTCGGCATCGTCTTCTTGGACACCTTTCGACCGGGTCACCGCCCCGGGCCCGCAGCCCTCGCTGGGCCTCTCCGACAGCCCGCCGCCTCCCGCTCTCCTGTCCGACGGCAAGACTTCGATGGCCACAACCCAGGCCGCGCCGACACACGCCCTTCGCGCCCGGGGCGCCCAGGAGGCCTCCGAGGGCTTGCGCGAGACCGAACGCCTGCGTCGCCTCCTGGAAGAGTTCGGTACGCTCCGTAGCCGACACCCGATTTACCTGCTGACGGTCGATGCGCCGGCCGAGAAGCTGCTTGCGGCCCTGGGCGGAGCCGCGCTGGACGACAGCCTGGGAACCTGGGACCGGCAGGCAGAGAGCCACCGCAGGGTCGCCAGGCAGCTTGTCGAGCGGATGGCCCGGCAAGCAGCCGATATGGGTGGCAGCCTCATGCCCACCGCCTGTTTCTTCGGCTTTTGCAAACTCTGGCAGGAGAGCCTTCTCGCTATCCAGAACCTGTGGAACGGCCCCGGCGTGATGGAGAAGACGAGCTTCTCGCCCCTCGTGCAGGCGCTGGGCGGGACGAGCGCACCGACCGGCCTGCTGCTGGACCTGCTGGACAAGGCCCGCGCGATGCCAGGCCTCGCGGCGGAGATGGTGGAGGCCGCGGCCCACCGGCTCCTGCTGGCACGCATCGGGGAAGGCCCTGGCCGGGAACTTGACGCCGCGGTCCTCGGGTGGCTGCAGGACGAGCTGGCGGCCCGGTCTTCGGCCTTGACCCTCCCTGGAAACTCCCAGGCAGACCGTGGTCTCGCCCTGATCCGGGGCAGCCTTCGTGCGTTCTTCCGCGAGCAAGACCTCGCGGTAAACCGCCTCTGCGACGTCCTTCGGCACCTGATGACCCGGAGTGCCGGGCAAGCATCGAGGGCGATCGATCCGCTCCTCGCCGTGGCAATCGACCATTGCGGCCGAGCCCTGGGCGCACGGACCTCGGCGGCGCCCGTGGCCCGGATGCAGAGCATCACACGGGCGCTCCTGGAAACCTGGGCTTCGGAGCGGGAGCCCGCACCCTATCCAACACTGGCCCGACTGATCGAGCGCTTGTCGGACGGCCGCGCGATCAGCTGGCTGGCCCGCGAAGGAGTCCCCTGGAGCCGCGCGCAGACACGTTCGCTGGTGGACCTGTGCATGCGGGACCTGAGCCGCCCCGACGATCGGCTTGCGATCGCGCAGGCGCTTGAGTGGCTGGAGCAAGCCCTGGTCCCGGTCTCGCCGGCTTCTCCGGCATCCCCAGAGGGGCATGAGCCCTCATCGGCGCCCGCCGAGGCAGCTGCCCTCCCTCCGGTCCACACCTCATTCTCGGCTCCGTTGTCCGCGTTCCTGTCCACGGTGAGGTCGCCCCGGGCCGCGGAGGCAGGCCCTGCGCCCTCCGCGGGACCATTCGACGTGACGACCGACGCGCCAGAAGCGCGCAAGCCGAAGCGCATGAGCCCTGCAGAGGGATGAGGAGCCGGGGATGCGGAGCGAACCTGGGGCCGCGGGCCGCGGGTCGCGAACGCGGACCCGCAGAAATGAAAAAAGGGACTCGCCATTCAAGCGAGTCCCTTTGAAAACTGGTAGGACGTGCAGGATTCGAACCTGCGACCAACGGATTAAAAGTCCGCTGCTCTACCAACTGAGCTAACGTCCCCCACAGGCGAAACAAGACTTCTGCTTCGCTTGTCTGGTTGCCGAGTCGCGCTGGCAACCTGGAAGGCTGCTTTCGCTCATCAGCGTAGCCTCGGAGTATAGCGCAGATTTGGGCCGGCTTTTACCGTGAGAGCCGATCGAGCACCCAGCCCGCTGCGCACTGGCCGAAGGTCGCGGTCACACTGACCACGGAGCCATAGCCGTGGCAATTGAGGCTGCCGTCGCCCTCCACCGCGCAGGACGGGTCGGGCGGCGCAACGGCCTCGCGGCTGAAGACGCAGGGTACGCCGATGGTCTTGCCTTCGCGGGCCGCGCCGTGGAACTTGCGCAGGCGATAGCGCAGCTGCGCCAGCAAGGGGTCATGCGTGGTGCGCGCCAGGTCGTCGATGTCCACCGCGTGCGCCAGCCGCTTGCCGCCCGCGGCGCCCACGCTGATGAAGACGCTGCGGGTGCGGATCGCCCAGGCGGCCATCGCCTCCTTGGCGCGAACCGCGTCGCAGGCGTCGATCACCGCATCCACCCCGTGGGGCAGCAGCTCTGGCCAGTTGTCCGGCTCGACGAATTCCTCGATGCCATGGACCGTGCAGCGCGGATGGATCAGGCCGATGCGGTCGCGCATGGCCTGCACCTTGGCCTGGCCCACCGTGTCGGTGAGCGCATGGATCTGCCGGTTGATGTTGGACTCGGCCACATGGTCGAGGTCGATCAGGGTGATCTCGCCGACGCCGCTGCGGGCCAGGGCCTCGGCCGCCCAGGAGCCGACACCGCCCACGCCCACCACCGCCACATGGGCAGCGCGGATGGCGGCTGCGCCGGGCACTCCGTACAGGCGCTCCAGGCCGCCGAAACGCCGCTGCAGGTCGGCCTCCTGGTCGAGGTTCACGGGTGGCAGGGCGAGGGACGAGTCACTTCAGGCGCGGCAGGCGCTCCCGCGCGGTGGCTGCGGCCTCGGACTGCGGGTAGGCCTTGATCAGGTCCTCCATCGTCTTCTTCGCCGCCGGAATCTGCTTGAGCTCGATCTGGCAGTTGGCGATGGAGAGCACCGAGTCAGCGGCCCGCACATGGTCGGGCGCAGCCTGCAGCAGCGCGCGGAAGGAGGCGATGGCGCCGCTGTAGTCGCGCGTGGCGTACTGGGCATTGCCCAGCCAGAACAGGGCGCTGCTGCGGTAGCCGCTTGCCGGGTACTGGCGGACGAAGTCGCCAAAGGCCGACGCTGCGGCCCCGAACTCGTTCTTGCGGAAGATGGCCAAGGCGCCCTCGAAGGCCTTCTGCTCGGCCGGCTCGGCCATGAACTCGCGGCCGTCGACCGTGACCTTGACCGGCTCGAACCGGCGCAGGCGATCGTCCACGCCTTGGGCGATGTCCTTCTGGCGGCGCTGCACCTCGGCGATCTCGCGGGCCAGCTGCTCGTCGCTGCCGCGGAGCTTGGCAATTTCGGCGCGCAAGGCCTCGATCTGCTGCTGCAGGTCCAGCAGGCTGCGGCGCAGCTGGGGAGCGTCTTCGCCGCTGCGCTGCAGGGACCCGCTCAGCTGCTCGATCTGGGTCCGCTGCGCCTCGATCAGCTGGCGCTGGGCTTCGACCCGGGCACGCAGGTCCAGGATGGCCTGGCGGGCCTCGTCATCGGCAAACAGGGCATGGGCCGGCGCCGACAGCGCCAGCGCGCCGGCGGCGGACACCGCCGCGATCCACGGGCGCAGGGAGTGACGGAGCCGGGCAGCCATCAGCGGTAGACGATTTCGGCGCGCCGGTTGTCGGCGAAGGCGGCCTCGGTGGCGGCGGGATTGGCGGGCTTTTCCTTGCCGAAGCTCACCGCCTCCATTTGGGCGTCGGTCACGCCGAGCAGGCCCAGGGCCTTGCGCACGGCCTCGGCGCGCTTCTGGCCCAGGGCCAGGTTGTACTCACGGCCACCGCGCTCGTCGGTGTGGCCCTCGATGGCGATCCTGCGGGCCGGGTTGGCCTTGAGGAAGCGGGCATGGCCCTCGACCACCGCCTGGAACTCGGGCTTGATCACGAAACTGTCGTAGTCGAATCGGATGATGCGGGCGACGTCCACCGGGCCGGCAGCGGTGCTCGCTGCGTTGTCAGTGGCCACCGGCGCGACACGGGACTGGGTGGCGCTGCTGCTGGCCCCGCCGGCCGGCGTGATCGGCTGGCTGGCGCTGCGGTCCTCGACCGGGGCCGGGCTGTCGAGCTTGACGCCCGAGGCGCAGCCCGCGAGCAGGGCTGCGGTCGCCAGGGCCAGGATCCAGGGTTTGCCTCGCATCATTCGTTTCACTCCTTGTGCTGTTGTGTTGCTGTTGCTGCGTCTGCATTCGGGGCGCCGGGGCCACCGGGATCAGCGCACGCTGCATAGGTCCGATCATCGCTCATTGCGGGGGCGCGTCAGGCGGCAAAAACCCTCATCACCGAACCTCCAGCCTGCCGCTTGGCCTCACCGGGCGAAGGGCCCCCAGTCGGGCTCGCGGATGTCGCCGCCCTGCCCCGCCAGCCGTGCCTTGATACGGCCGTCGAGCGTGGTGGTCATGAGCGCTTCCTGGCCACCCTGGCGGGTGGCGTAGACAATCAGCTTGCCGTTGGGCGCGAAGCTCGGGCTTTCGTCGGCGGTGGTGTCGGTGATGCTGGTGGCGGTGCCGGTGGCCAGGTCCATCACCTGCAGCTTGAAGGCGTTGCCGGCGCGGGTGACATAGGCCAGGGTCTTCCCATCAGGGCTGATAGCGGGCGAGATGTTGTAACTGCCGGTAAATGTGACCCGCTCCGGGGAGCCGCCGCCAGCGCCGACCCGGTACACCTGCGGCGCACCCCCACGGTCACTCACGAAGTAGACCGTCCGGCCGTCGGGCGAGAACACCGGCTCCGTGTCAATGCTGCGCGACTCAATCAGGCGGCGCGGCTCGCCGCCTTCGGCGCCGATGATGTAAAGCTGGGACCCACCTTCGCGCGAGAGCGTCACCGCGAGGCTGCGGCCGTCGGGCGCCCAGGCGGGGGCGCTGTTGGAGCCGCGGAAGTTGGCCAGCAGGCGCCGGCGGCCG
>CAZCTU010000076.1:0-7232 GCA_964501495.1 uncultured Ramlibacter sp. | reverse complement strand
CGGGCCGCCACGCCCACATACGCGGGCGCCAGCGTCGCCGCCAGGCCCTGGGCGGCCAGGCCCAGCGCGGTGCTGATGTTGTCCACCACCTCCACCGGCCGGATGCGGCTGCCTTCGGGCACGTTGGCATGCATCTGGGCCACGCTGTCCTCGTGGTCGCGGCCGGCTGCGACCAGGGCCACGTCCTGCAGGTCGCCCCAGCGCAGGCTGCGCTTGCGCGCGAGCGGGTGGGTGGGCGCGCACCACAGCACCCAGGGGCTGTCGAAGGCGGGGTGCGCCAGCACGTGGGGGGCTACGCGGCGGTCGGGGCCTACGCCCAAGTCCACGTCGCCCGCCACCACCCGGTCGATCAGGTCGTCGACCGGCGTGTCGCGGATGCGGATCACCACCTTGGGGCGGCCCTGTGTGAATTGCGCGATGGCCTGGGGCAGCATGGCCCCCGCCAGCACCTGGGGCGCCGCCACCCGCACGATGCCTGAGGCCCGGTCGCGGATGTCAGCGGCGGCGGAGTCCGCCTGCTGCAGGTGCCGCAGCACCGTCTGCGCCGTACCGAGGAACTCGCGCCCGGCGCTGGAAAGCTCGACCCGCCGGGTGTGCCGGTCGAAGAGCCGGAAGCCCAGCGTTGCCTCCAGTTCGGCCACCAGCTGGCTCACCGCCGAAGACGACAGGCCCATGCGCTGGCTCGCCGCGCCGAAGCCCTGTGCGTCGGCCACGGCGCTGAAGGCCTCGAACTGGCGCAGGGAGAAACGGGTCAGGGGCATAGGGATATCCCGGGGTCGAAAGCGTCGATTATCCAGTTCGTCTAATGAATTGCCCAGGCTTCATTGATTGTGGGTGGCGCCCGCGGCGGAGACACTTGCAGGCTTCGCACTTCCACGCGCACGCCCCGTGAAACTCGACCCCCAGACCCATGCCGACCTGGCCCGCCGCCTGCACGAGTCGCAGCGCACCCGCGTCCAGGTCGAGCAGTTCTCGCGCCTGTACCCGCAGATGGACATCGAGGACAGCTACGCCATCCAGGAAGCCTGGATGACGCTGTGCCTGGCCGAGGGCCGCCGCATGGTGGGCCACAAGATCGGCCTCACTTCGCGCGCGATGCAGATCGCCTCGCAGATCACCGAGCCCGACTACGGCACCCTGCTGGACGACATGGTGCTGCGTGACGGCGCCGAGATCGAGACCGCGCGCTTCATCGTGCCGCGCCTGGAGGTGGAGTTCGCCTTCATCCTCTCGCGTGACCTGCAGGGTCCGGACGTCACCCTGTTCGATGTGCTCAATGCCACCGACTACGTGGTGCCGGCGCTCGAGTTGATCGACGCCCGCATCGAGCAGTTCGACCGCCAGACCAAGGCCCCGCGCAAGGTGCTGGACACCATCGCCGACAACGCCGCCAACGGCGCCATCATCCTGGGCTCGCGCCCGATGCGCCCCGACGCGGTGGACTGGCGATGGGCCGGCGCGCTCCTGTTCAAGAACGGCGTGATCGAGGAGTCGGGCCTGGGCGCCGCCGTCCTCAATCACCCGGGCAACGGCGTGGCCTGGTTGGCCAAGCGCCTGGCGCCTTATGGCCAGGGCCTGAAGGCCGGCGAGATCGTGCTCGGTGGCTCCTTCACCCGGCCGGTGGCCTGCGAGAAGGGCGATGTTTTTCACGCCGACTACGGCCCTCTGGGCTCCATCTCCGCGAGGTTCGTGTGACCAAGACACCCGTCAACGCCTTCAAGGCCGCCCTGCGCGCGGGCCGCAAGCAGTGGGGCCTGTGGCTGGGCCTGGCCGACGCCTACGCCGCCGAGGCCTGCGCAACCTGCGGCTTCGACTGGCTGCTGGTCGACGGCGAGCATGCGCCCCATGACCTGCGCTCCATGCTCGCTACGTTGCAGGCGCTCGCGCCCTATCCCTCGCACCCGGTGGTGCGCATTCCCGAGGGCCAGACCGCGCTGATCAAGCAGGTGCTGGAGATCGGCGCGCAGACGATTCTGGTGCCCATGGTCGAGACCGCCGCCCAGGCCGCGGAACTGGCCCGCGCCATGCGGTACCCGCCCGAGGGCGTGCGCGGCGTGGGCAGCGGCCTGGCCCGCTCGTCCCGTTGGAACCTGTATGGCGACTACCTGCAGGCCGCCAACGAGCAGGTCTGCCTGCTGGTGCAGGTGGAGACCATCGCCGCCATCGAGCAGCTGCCGGCGATTGCCGCCACCGAGGGCGTGGACGGCGTCTTCATCGGGCCGGCCGACCTCTCGGCCTCCATGGGCCTGCTGGGCCAACCCTCGCACCCCGAGGTGAAGGCGGTGATCGAAAGTGCCATCGCCATCATCCTCGCCGCCGGCAAGGCGCCGGGCATCCTGTGCACCGACGAGGCCCTGGCCCGCCACTACGCCGGCCTGGGCGCGCAGTTCGTCGCGGTGGGCGTGGACACCACCTTGCTCACGCAGTCGGCCCGCGCCTTGGCCAGCCGTTTTCAGGGTGGCGAGTCCGCTGGCAAGTCTTCCGGGTACTGACACATGGCCGACCCCGCATCCCTGCGCGCCGCCTTCGCCGGCCGCTTGTTCACTGAAGCCCCCGACATGGCGGCCTTCCTCACCGACTGGCGCGGCAAGTGGACTGGCCAGGCGCTGGCCGTGGCCCAGCCCGACACGCCCGAGGACGTGGCCGCCGTCATGCGCTGGTGCCATGCGAACCGGGTGCCGGTGGTGCCCCAGGGCGGCAACACCGGCCTCTCCGGCGGCGCCACGCCCGACGCGAGCGGCCAGGCCCTCGTGCTCTCGCTCACCCGCCTGCGCCGGGTGCGCGCCCTCGATACCGCCAACGCCACCATCACCGTGGACGCGGGCCTGACCCTGCAGGAAGTGCAGGACGCCGCCCGCGAGGCTGGCCGGCTCTTCCCTCTGTCCCTGGCAGCCCAGGGCACCTGCACCATCGGCGGCAACCTGGCAACCAATGCCGGGGGCGTGCAGGTGCTGCGTTACGGCAATGCCCGCGACCTGTGCCTCGGCCTGGAAGTGGTGACGCCCGAGGGCGAGCTGTGGAACGGGCTGCGCGGCCTGCGCAAGGACAATACCGGCTACGACCTGCGTGACCTCTTCATCGGCAGCGAGGGCACGCTGGGCTTGATCACCGGCGCCACGCTCAAGCTCTTTCCGCTGCCAGCCTCGCAGGTGGTGGCCTTCGTCGCGGTGCCCGATCCGCAGGCCGCGGTCGACCTGCTGCTGCAGGCCCAGCAACGCCTGGCCAGCGGCCTCACCGCCTTCGAGCTGATGAACGACACCGGCATCGCCCTGGTCGAAAAGCACATGGACGGCCACCGGATGCCCCTGGGCGAACGTTCGCCCTGGTACGTTCTGATGGAGCTGTCCTCGCCCGAGCCGCAGGAAGCCGCCGACGCGGCGCTGCAGTCGCTGCTCGAATCGGCGATGGAAGAGGGCTGGGTGACCGACGCGGTGCTGTCCGCCAGCCTGGCGCAGTTTCGCGCGCTGTGGGCGCTGCGAGAGAACATCTCGGAGGCCCAGGGCGCCGAGGGCAAGACCATCAAGCACGACATCGCCCTGCCCATCACCCGCATTCCGGAATTCGTGGCCGAGACCTGCGCGTGTCTCGAGCGTGAGTTCACTTTGGCGCGCATGGTCGTCTTCGGCCATGTGGGGGACGGCAACCTGCACTTCAACGTCTCACCGCCGGGCGGCTGTGGCCCAGCCGACGCCCTGGCCTTTGTGGCCCAGGAGCCGGCGATGAACCAGCTCGTGCACGACGCGGTCGCGGCTCGCGGAGGCTCCATCTCCGCCGAGCATGGCCTGGGCGTGCTGCGCCGCGACGAGGCCACTCGCTACCGCAACCCGGTCGAGGAGCGCCTGCAGCGCACCCTCAAGACCGCGCTCGACCCACTGGGGCTGATGAACCCGGGCAAGTTGCTCACGCCCTGATCGGCCGCCTCCAGAGCCGTTTTTCCGAACCGCATCCACGAACGTTCCGCAAAGGATTCACCTTGGCCTCTCCCCTCCTGAACGTGGCTGGCATCGCCGTCTCGCCCGACCACTACATCGACGGCCGGCGCGTGGCCACTACCCAGCGTTTTGACCTCCATTGCCCCATCGACCAGGGCCTGCTGGGCCAGGTCTGCGAGGCGGGAGAGGCAGAGGTCAATGCCGCCATCGAGGCAGCCGCCCGCGCCTTTCCGGCCTGGAGCGGCCTGAGCGCCGCCGAACGCAAGCCCTACCTGGACCGCTTTGCGCAGGAGATCGGCAAGCGTGCCGACGCCTTCTGCCTGCTGGAGTCCAACGACGCCGGCGTGCTGCTCTCGCGCATGCGCCACGGCGTGGTGCCGCGCGCCATGTTGAACATCACCTGGTTCGCCGAGCATGCGCTCTCGCTGCAGGAGCGTCCGATCGACACCGAGCAGGCCCGCCACATCGTGCGCCACGACCCGGCGGGCGTGGTCGCCATCATCACGCCCTGGAACGCGCCCCTGATGCTCTCCACCTGGAAGCTGGGCCCGGCCCTGGCCGCAGGCAACACCTGTGTGCTCAAGCCCCCAGAGTGGGCGCCGCTCACCTGCTCGCTGCTGGCCGACGCCGCCGACGCCGCCGGCCTGCCGCCCGGCGTGTTCAACGTGATCCAGGGCACCGGCGCCCACACCGGCGCGAAGCTGGTGAGCGACCCGCGCATTGCCCGCGTGTCCTTCACTGGCAGCGTGCCCACCGCCAAGTGGATTGCCCAGGCCGCCGGCGCCAACCTGGTGCCCTGCAGCCTGGAACTGGGGGGCAAGAGCCCCTTCATCGTGCTGGAAGATGCCGACATCGACGCCGCTGCGGCCACCGGCGCCCTGATGTACCGCAACGCCGGCCAGGTCTGCCTGGCGGGCACCCGCTTCCTCGTGCACGAGAAGGTGGCCGACGCCTATGTCGTGGCCCTGCGTGGCTATGTGGAAAAGCTCACCATCGGCGACCCGCGCGACGAGGCCACCGAGGTCGGGCCCATCATCCACCCGCGCCAGGTCGACCGGGTCGAGGGCTTCGTGCAGCGCGCGGTGAAGGACGGCGCCAAGGTGCTGTGGGGGGGCGAGCGCCACCCCTTCGGCGCCCAGTACTTCCAGCCCACCATGGTCACTCATGTGAGGCAGGACAGCGAAATCGTGCAAAGCGAGGTCTTCGGCCCCGTGCTCACGCTGCAGACCTTCGCCAGCGACGAGGAAGCCATTGCCCTGGCCAACGGCACCGACTACGGCCTGGGCGGCGTCTGCTACGGCGAGACTGGCCACGCCACCGAGGTGGCGCAGCAGGTGCGCACCGGCTTCATCTGGGTGAACAGCTTCGGCATCCGCGACCTGGCCGCGCCCTTTGGCGGCATCAAGCGCTCGGGCGTGGGCCGCGAGGGCGGCGACTGGAGCTTCGAGTTCTTTTGCGACATCAAGGACGTCGTCGTCCCCAAGAAGCCCTTCAAGGCCAGCTTCAGCCACCGCTAAGGAGAGAGATTCATGGGACAGATCGTCGGCGCGGCCATCGTGTCGCACCACCCCGGGCTGATGCAATGCGAGGAGTTCCGCCGCCTCATGGGCGCGGGCGAAGACTCGGACCTCATCCCCGGCTACGCCCGCCTGCGCGAACGCGTGCTGGCCGCCCGGCCGGACGTGGTGATGATTTTCGACAGCCACTGGTTCACCACCGGCTACCACCTCGTCGACGGCGGCGAGCGCTACACCGGCACCTACATCTCCGACGAGATGCCCTGGTACCTGCATGGCGTGCCCTATGACTACCGTGGCTACCCCGCGCTGGCGCATGCGATCGAGCAGGTCTCGCGCGAGCAGGGCGGCTACAACCGCGCCATCGCCAACCCCGAGCTGGGCCGCCACTACGCCACCATCAACCTGGTCAAGCAGTTGCGCCTGGAGCTCAGTGACACCCCGGTGGTCACGGTGAGCAGTTGCCAGAACTGCGACTGGCCGCACTTTCTCAAGTCGGGCGAATCCATCGGCGAGGCGATCCGCCGCAGCGACCTGCGGGTGGTGATGCTGGCCTCGGGGGCCCTGAGCCACAAGTTCAACGGCATCGACTGGAAACCCAATCACCCGCGGATCTACCACGAGAGCAATGTCTCGCGCCCGGAGAACATCGAAAGCGACAAGCGCGCCATCGAGTTCATGAAGCAGGGCCGCCACGACGAAATCCTGGCCCGCTGGGACGAGGACTACCGCACCAAGCCCTGGGAAGCCTTCGGCGCCCACTACCTGCAGATGCTGGGCGCCATGGGCGGCGCGCAGTGCCGCGCCAAGGGCGAAACGCTGTCCGCCTACGAGAACGCCCGGGGCACCGGCAACATCCACATCTGGTTCGACACCCCCTCCACCTGAAAGAGCCCGCCGTGAACTTCGAATTTCCGATCCAGGAACTGCCCGCGGTGATGCGTGGCCCCCGCGTCGAGCGACGCCGCGTGCTGGTGGGCGGCAGTGCCTTCTGGGGCACGATGGTGGAAGACGGCGCCAATGCCGGCCGCCTGCGCCTGGACGACGGGCGCCTGCTCGACGCCGACACGCAGGTCTACCTGCCGCCGGTGAACCCGAGCAAGATAATCGCCGTCCACATCAGCTACAGCTCGCGCAGCTTCGAGACGCGCAACAAGCCCAAGCCCACCGAGACGCCGACCTACTTCACCAAGCCGGCCACCTCCCTCAACGGCCATGGCGGGCAGATCCTGAAGCCTGCCGACTGCAAGTACCTCAATTACGAGGGCGAGTACGCCGTCGTAATCAGCAAGACCTGCCGCAACGTCACCCCAGAAGAAGCCTGGGACTACATCGAGGGCTTCTGCCCCGCGCTGGACATGGGCCTGCAGGACTTCCGCGACACCGACCAGGGCAGCATGCTGCGGGTCAAGGGCGCGGACACGCTGCTGCCCATCGGCCCCGGCATTGTCCGGGGCGTGAACCTGTTCGACCAGACGCTGCGCACCTACGTCAATGGCCTGGTGGTGCAGGAGGCGCAGATTGGTGAAGAGTCCATCTGGGGACCGCACTACGTCATCGCCGACATCGCCCGCCACATCACCCTGGTGCCCGGCGATGTGATCCTCATGGGCACGCCCTGCCACTCCCGTAGCATCGACCCCGGCCAGACCGTGGAGTGCGAGATCACGGCCATCGGCCGGGTGCGCGGCACCGTGGTGGCGGTGGACGCGCCGCGCGCCGCCGCCCTGGGCGTGGGCCACATGCCCACCGACACCCCCGAGGTGCGCCGGGTGGCCCTGGG
>CAZCTU010000075.1:0-7258 GCA_964501495.1 uncultured Ramlibacter sp. | reverse complement strand
GGTGATGTTCCTGGTGGCCGCGGCCATGGTCTCGGCCTGGCTGATCACGGTGGCCCAGCTGCCGGCGCAGATCGTGTCGCTGCTGCAGCCGCTGCTCGACCGTCCGACCCTGCTGATGTTCGCCATCATGATCCTGTGCATGATCGTGGGCACCGCGATGGACATGACGCCCACCATCCTGATCCTCACCCCGGTGCTGATGCCGCTGGTCAAGGCCGCCGGCATCGACCCGGTGTACTTCGGCGTGATGTTCATCATCAACAACTCCATCGGTCTGATCACCCCGCCGGTGGGCACGGTGCTCAATACCGTGGCCGGCGTGGGACGAATGAAGATGGACGAGGTCACCCGGGGCGTGATGCCCTTCATGATCGTGCAGTTCGTCGTGCTGTTCCTGATGGTGCTGTTCCCCCAGCTGGTGACCGTGCCGGCCAGGTGGCTGTACCACTGATCCTGTTTTTCCACGCGGAGCCCGCCTGGTACGCCGGGCCCCGCCACCGACCCACCCGCGTACTGCAACAAACTTTGGAGACAACATGAAACGAGTGATGCTCAAGTCCCTGGTGGCCCTGGCCGCCTTCGCCGCCATCGGCACCGCCTCCGCCCAGGAGCGCACGCTCAAGATGGGCCTGGCCTCCCCCGAGAACCACCCGGCCGCCGCCGGCATGAAGAAGTTCGCCGAGGCCGTGGCCGCCAAGACCAATGGCCGCATCAAGGTGAACCTGTTCTTCAACAGCGCCCTGGGCAGCGACCAGGCCGTGGTCACCGCCATCAAGGCCGGCACCGTGGAACTGGCTGTCATGAACTCCGGCATCCTGGCCACCGAAGCCAAGGAACTGGCGATCTTCGACTTCCCCTTCCTGTTCGCCAACGAGAAGGAATCCGACGCCATCGTCGACGGCCCCGTCGGTAAGAAGCTGCACGCCCTGCTCGAGCCCAAGGGCATCGTCGGCCTGTCCTACTGGGAGCTGGGCTACCGCCAGATCACCAACAGCAAGCGCCCCCTGAACAAGGTGGAAGACGTTGACGGCCTGAAGCTGCGGGTGATTCCCAACACCATCAACGTCGACTGGGTGAAGGCCCTGGGCGCCAACCCCACCCCCATGCCCTTCCCCGAGGTCTATGGCGGCCTGGAGCAGAAGGCCATCGACGGCCAGGAGAACCCGATCAACGTGATCGCCTCCAACAAGTTCTGGGAAGTGCAAAAGCACATCGCCATCACCAACCACCAGTACAACCCGCAATCGGTCATCATGAGCAAGCGCGTCTGGGACAGCCTGTCCCCGGCCGACCGCAAGGCCATCGATGACGCCGCCGACGAGGCCGCCAAGACCCAGCGCACGCAAGCCCGTGCCGAAGTCGCCGCCAACCTCGAGCTGCTGAAGAAGAACGGCATGCAGGTCACCTCCTTCTCTCCCGCTGAAGTCGCCAAGCTGCGCGAGAAGATGAAGCCGGTGATCGCCAAGCACGCCGCCATCGTGGGCGAATCCATCGTCAACGAGATGCAGGCCGAACTGGCCAAGCTGCGCAAGTAAGCCCCTGCGGCCGGCGCGCGGCGTGTGGCCCTCCGGGGCTGCGCGCCGCCCGCCGGCCGATTCGTTTCCAGACACCATGCAGATCACCGGACACACCGAACTGATCGCCCACCTGGGCTATCCCACCCACGCCTTCAAGGCGCCCATGATCTACAACCCCTGGTTCGAGTCGGCGGGGATCAATGCGGTGGTGGTTCCCATGGGCTGCAAGCCCGAGCTCTTTCCGGCGCTGCTGCCCTCGCTGTTCGGGCTGACCAACATCCGCGGCGCGCTGATCACCATGCCGCACAAGGTGAGCGTGGTCGACCTGCTCGACGAGGTGACGCCCACGGTGAAGGTCGCCGGCGCCTGCAATGCCGTGAAGCGCAGGGCCGACGGCCGGCTGGTCGGTGACATGTTCGACGGCGAAGGCTTTGTGCGCGGTCTCAAGCGCAAGGGCCTGCAACTGCGCGGCGCCAGCGCCCTGGTGGTGGGCTCGGGCGGCGTGGGCTCGGCCATCGTGGCCTCCCTGGCCGCCGCGGGCGTGGCCCGCCTGCGCCTCTTTGACGTGAACGAGGCCTCGGCCGCCGCACTGGCCGGCCGCATCGCGACCCACTACCCCGCCATCGCGGTCGAACTGGGCAACCGCGACCCGCAGGGCATGGACCTGGCGGTCAACGCCACCCCCCTGGGCATGAACGAGGGCGACCCGTTGCCGATGGACATGGACCGCCTGGCCGCGAGCACCTTCGTCGGCGAGGTGGTGATGCGCGCCGAGACCACCGCCTTCCTGGCCGCCGCGCAGGCGCGTGGCTGCAAGGTCCAGGTCGGCACCGACATGCTGTTCGAACAGATTCCCGCCTACCTCGAGTTCTTCGGCCTGCCCAGCACCACCGCCGAGAACTTGCGCGCCCTGGCGCGCCTGCAATACTGATCCCGCCCGAACCCGTTTCCCCACGAGGAGTGACCATGAGCGACCTTCTGCTGAAACCCGACCAGGCCCGCGAGCCGCTGCAGGCCTCGTTCAGCGACGAGGCCAACCCGGTGGGCCTGGACGGCATCGAGTTCATCGAGTACGCCACCGCGAAGCCCCAGGCCCTGGGCCATGTGCTGGAGATGACGGGCTTTCGCCCGGTGGCCCGCCACCGCTCGCGCGAGGTGACCCTGTATCGCCAGGGCGGCCTGAACGTGGTGGTCAACGCCCACCCGGCCGATGGCGGCCTCGGCGGCGAAGGCGCGACCCTGCCCGAGGTGCCGGTGATCAGCGCCATCGCCCTGCGGGTGCGCGACGCCCGCGCCGCTTACCGCTATGTGCTCGATCGCGGCGCCTGGGAGGTGCCCACCCATCCCGAGGCGATGGAGCTGAACATCCCCGCCATCCACGGCGCCGGCGGCAGCCGCATCTACTTCGTGGACCGCTGGAAGGAGTTCTCGATCTACGATGTGGACTTCGTGCCGATCCCCTCGGTGGACCGGCATCCGCCGGCGGTGGCGGGCGCGCATTTCTTCGGCATCGTCCAGTACATCGGCCTGGGCCGCACCTACGACTGGGTCGAGTTCTACGGCGAGCTGTTCGGGATGACGCTGATCCCCGATGAGGAGCGCTTCGGCATCATGCCCTCGGGCAAGCTGCTGCAGGCGCCGGCGATCGACGCGTCGAACCGCTTCATGATCCAGCTGATCGAGCCCGAGCCCGATGCCGCCGAAAGCGACGACAGCGAGCAGCTGCAGCGCATTGGCCTGGGCGTGCCCGACGTGCTCGCCGCGGTGCAGGCGCTGCGCAAGCTGGGCCTGGAATTCGTCGAGAGCGGCGCCGCCCACAGCGGCGACAAGGGCGCGATCACCAAGACCTACCTGGGCGGCGTG
Organism: uncultured Ramlibacter sp.; assembly: GCA_964501495.1. Taxonomy (GTDB): domain Bacteria; phylum Pseudomonadota; class Gammaproteobacteria; order Burkholderiales; family Burkholderiaceae_C; genus Ramlibacter. The sequence goes on along the minus strand of CAZCTU010000075.1, from coordinate 3,878 downwards.
CTGTTCGAGCTGGTGCACGACGATGCCTCGGCCGGAGCGGCCAAGTGATCCGCGACCCGCACAGCCTGCGCCGGACCATCGCCGGCATCGGCATGGACACCATCACCCTGGCCGGTCCGCTGGAGGCCAAGCTCGAGGCGATGGCCGAGGCCGGCTTCAGCCAGGTGATGCTCAAGGCCAACGACCTGGTGGGCCACCCCCAGGGCTGGAAGGCCGCCGTCGCCGCGGTGAAGGCCAGCGGCCTGCGCGGCACCGGCTTCCAGGTGCTGCGCGACTTCGAGGGCCTGTCGGGCCACCTGCACCAGTACAAGGTGGACATCGCCAAGACCATGCTGGAGATGTGCGCCGCACTGGGCTGCAAGGTGCTGCTGGCGTGCTCCTCGACCTCGGTGCATGCGAGCGACGACGCCGGGCACCTGGCGCGCGACCTGCGAAAGCTGGCCATGCTGGCCCTGCCCCTGGGCATCCGCATCGCCTACGAGGGCCTGTCCTGGGGCCGCCACATCAACGAGTTCACCACCGCCTGGGACCTGGTGGCCCGCGCCGACTGCCCCAACCTGGGCGTGGGCCTGGACTCCTTCCACATCCTCGCGGCCAAGACGCCGCTGGACGCGCTCGACGAGATCGACCCGGCCAAGATCTTCCTGGTGCAGCTCTCGGACTTCATGTGGCAGGAGACCCGCACCTTCGAGGAGCGCATCACCACCGCCCGCACCTACCGCGTCTTTCCCGGCGAGGGCGTGCACACCCCGCAGGTGGCCGAGATGGTGCTCAAGCTCGACGCCCTGGGCTACCAGGGCGACTACAGCTTCGAGGTGTTCAACGACGACTATGTGCAGATGCCCCTGCCCATGGTCTGCGAGCGCGCCAAGCGCTCGGCCCTGTGGCTGGCGGAGGACGTGATGCTGCGCGGCGCGCCCCTGCCCGGGCAGATGCGGCTGCGGCCCCTGGGCAGCGATTGAGGTTCGACTGAGCGCTCACAGGCGGATCGCGGCGCAGGCCGCGAACACCCCTGAAGCTCAGGCCCGCGGGTTGACCGCTCTGCGGGTCGCCTGCCGCTCGCGCGCATGGGCTTGCGCGCGGGCAATGATTTCTTCCAGGTCCTCGCGGTCGATGTCGAGAAGTTCGTCGAAGGACGCGAGGGCCGCGTCCACATCCACCGGCAGGATGCCGTCGGGCTGCAGGGGCAGCAGCGCCTCGGGCGCCGGCCTGGCGTGGTGGTGCGGGTAGCGGCGAGCCATCGCGTTGTTCAACATCAGCCCCAGCAGCACCAGGCACAGGGCGTTGACCCCCACCGGCCAGAGCGCATAGCCCCAGCCCGCGGTATGGACCGCATCGCCCCCCAGGACTGCCGTCACCGCCACCGCGGCACCGGGTGGATGCAGGCCGCGCAACGCGAACATCAGCGCGGTGGCGATCGCAGCCGCCAGGGCCGCCGAGAGGCCGCTGGACCCGAGGAACTGGAAGCAGGCGATGCCCACCGCCGCCGACAGGCAGCTGCCGGCCAGCACCGGCCAGGGCTGGGCCATCGGGCTCGCGGGCATGAAGAACACCAGCAAGGCCGTCGCCGCCATGGGCGCGATGAACCAGGGCGTGCCCAGGCCCGCCTGCCGGCACAACAACTCGGTGAGCACCAGCGCGATGGCCATGCCCACGCTCCCGAGCCACATGTCGCGGCGGGTGAAGGCCAGGTGGGGGGGCGAGAAGGCGCGCAGGAGGGCCAACGCGCGGGAAGGAGCGGGAGAGGAAGTCATGCCGGCTCGCATCCTAACCGCCGGGGCGGGACCACCTCCGGCATGCCGCCCCACAACTCTCGCCCTTCACGCCATTCACGCCCTGCCGCCAGGGCCGCAGAACGGGGTGACTCAGGCCTCCTTGAGAAAGACCTCGTGCTCCGGCGCGAAGGCCGCGTGCAGCGGCAAGAGCGCCCCGCCCAGGGCGCGGGCGTCGGAGCCGATGGAGCCGGCCTCGACCCGGGGCGGCGCCATCAGGCCCTCCCAGTTGTAGGCCGCGAGGGCCTCGCGGGTCTGGGCAATCAGGGCCTGCATCAGGTCGGGAGCGGCGGCGCCGTCGACCACCACCGCCTCCAGGTCCAGGAAGGCGGTACCGCTCACGATGGCATGGGCCAGGCTGCGGGCGGCGCGCGCCAGCCACTCGCGGGTGTGGACCGCCCAGGGCTCGGCCATCGCGCGCTGGTCGTAGGCGGCCATCGGGTCCAGGCCGTGCTCGCGGAAATGCTGCTCCAGGTCCCAGAGCGAGGCCTGGGAGATCAGCTGGGGCGGCGCACCGGCCTCCCCTTCCGCGACACCCATCGGCAGCGAGGCGATGGCGCCGGCGTTGCCATGCAGGCCGCGATGCAGGTGCGAGTTGAGCACCAGGCCGCCGCCGACGAAGGTGTCGAGGAAGACGTAGAGGAAGCTGCGGATCTCGCGGCCCCGGCCCTGAATGAGCTCGCTCACGCAGGCGGCGGTGGTGTCCTTGGCAAAGCTCACCGGCAGGGGCGTCATCGCCTGCACCGCCTCCCGCAGGTCGAGGTCGTTCCAGGCCTGCGACTGACCCTCGGTCAGGCCCAGCATGCGGTGCCAGCCCCCCAGCAAGTAGGGCGCGGCCACGCCCACGCCCACCACCCGGTCCTGCAAGGGGCCCAGGCCCCGCAGCAGGCGCTGGAGGTTGGCCTCGATCGCGGGCAGCAAGGTGGCGGCGTCGGGGAAAGGGTAGTCCAGCACGATGCGCTCGCGCACCTGGCCGGCGAAGTCCACCAGCAGCCAGTCGGCGCTGCGCCGGCCCACCTTGATGCCGATGGCGAAAGCGCCGTCCGGGTTGAGGCTGATCGGCACCGAGGGCTGGCCGACGCGCCCGCGCACCGGCGCCTCACGCCGCAGCAGCTGGTCTTCTTCGAGGCGGGTGGTGATGACGCCGATGGTCTGGGCGGTGAGGCCGGTGAGGCGCGCGAGTTCGGCCTTGGGCAGGGCACCGTGGCCCCGCAGCGTCTGCAGCACCACCCGCTCGTTGAACTGGCGCACCCCGCCCTGGTTGGAGCCACGCGGGCGCAGCTGGGGGCGTTCCGCCACTTTAGTCACGCAGCGCCTCGCCGATCACGCCCTTGCGCAGGATGAAGTTGCCCCAGGGCTGGGGCTCGCCGGTGACAACGATGGCATAGGCCTTCTTCACCCGCTCGTAGAAGGCAAAGCGCTCCACGCCCTCGACACGGGTGGCGGGAATGCCAGCGGCGTCCAGCACCTGCTGCGCCTCGCGCTGCAGGGCCGAGCGGTACGGCGGCTCGGTGCCGCCCACCTGCATGAAGGCCACCGGCGCAGGCACGTCCTCGGCCAGGGGCAGCACGCTGGTGACCGCCTGCAGCGCGCGCACCATGCCGATGCCGGGCAGGCGCAGCACCGGCTTGCCCTGGCCCAGGCTCATCGCGGTGAAGTTGGCGTCGGCCAGCACCAGCGCGTCGTCATGGCCCATCTCGGCCAGGACCTTGAGCAGGTCGGGGGTCAGCAGCGGGTCGATTCCCTTGAGCATGTACTGTTTTTCGTTCGTTCGGTTCGGGACCAGGCCGAGTTCAGGCCAGGCTCCAGCGAGGTTCAGGCGAGGTTCAGGCGAGGCATTCGGCCGGCAGCTCAGCCGGGTTCATCGCCCCGGTCATCACCGCCACGGTGTCCGACATGCTGATTGTCTTCGGATTGACCACGGCCGCGCGTTTGCCCAGGCGGGCGATGTGGATGCGGTCGGCGATCTCGAACACGTGCGGCATGTTGTGCGAGATGAGGATCACCGGCAGGCCCTTGTCGCGGACGCGGCGAATCAGCTCCAGCACCATATTGCCCTCTTTCACGCCCAGGGCGGCGGTGGGCTCGTCCATGATGACCACGTGC
>CAZCTU010000074.1:0-7302 GCA_964501495.1 uncultured Ramlibacter sp. | reverse complement strand
TGACCGACGGCCAGGGCCGCACCGTGGACTTCAAGAACGCGGTGATCGTCATGACCAGCAACATCGGATCGCACATGATCCAGGCCATGGTCGGCAAGCCCTACGAGGACGTGAAGGACGCGGTCTGGGACGAGCTCAAGAGCCACTTCCGGCCGGAGTTCCTCAACCGGATCGACGAAACGGTGGTGTTCCATGGCCTGGGCGCCGAGCACATCGCCCGCATCGCCCGCATTCAGCTGGCCACATTGCAGCAGCGCCTGGCCCGCATGGACCTGCAGCTGCAGGTGCCGGACGCGGCGCTGGAGGAACTGGCCAAGGTCGGCTTCGATCCGGTGTTCGGCGCGCGGCCCCTCAAGCGCGCGATCCAGCAGCGGATCGAGAACCCGCTCTCACGCCTGATCCTCGAGGGGAAGTTCCCGCCCAAGAGCGAGATCCAGGTGCAGGTCGACCCGGTGCGCGAGCCCGGGGTCTTCCACTTCGCGCAGGCCGAGGGGGCGTCGGCCTGAGCCTGGCGCCGCGGCCACGCCGCATCCGGCCTGACAGCGGGGATGCTCAGTCGTCCTCCCGCGGCGGCCTCGGCTCCGACAGTGGCCCCTTCCCGCTGGGGCAGTAGGCGTTTCGGGGCAGGTTGTCGTGGAGGTAGTCGGCGTCCTCCTGGGGCGTCGCAGGGCGCACGCCTTCGAGCGTGGCCCGGCCTTCGTACAGGTCCTGGAGCAGGTCGCACGCCCAGCGCTCCGCATCGGCGCCCGTGGGAAGCGCCTTGAACCAGCGCCGCTCGCGCCCCTGGTAGCGGTAATCAATCACCCAGACCTGGCTGCTGCGGAAGAAGGTGGCCATGTCGTTCTGCCGGGTGCGGGCACGGTTCTCCGGGTGCGCGCAGGGGCTGCTCAGCGCGCCTTTTCGCCCAGTCCGGACTCGCCCTTGAACTGCGCGTAGAGCTTCTGCATGCCGCCGAGCCAGCGGTCGTACTGCGAGGCCTTGGCCTGGATGTACTCGCCCACCTCGGGGTGGGGCAGGGCGAGGAAGCGCCCCGCCTGCAGGGCCTGCATCACCTCCTCGGCCACCGCTTCGGGCGCGAGCACGCCGTTGAGGCCCGCCGAGCCGGCGCCGGCGCGGGTCATCTCGGTCTCGACCGCCTGCGGGCACAGGCACACCACCTTCACCCCCTGGCGGCCATAGGCGATGCGCAGCCACTCGGCCATGCCCACCGCGGCGTGCTTGGTCACGCCGTAGGGCGCGGACTCGACGATGTTCAGGAGGCCCGCCGCCGAGGCGGTGACCACGAAGGCACCTTCGCCACGCGCCACCATCTCGGGCATGACGGCGCGGGCCGCCCAGACGTGGGCCATGACGTGGATCTCCCACATCTTGTTCCACAGAGGGTCCTCCAGCTCCATGCCGCCCTGGCGGCCGATGATGCCGGCGTTGGACATGAAGGCGTCCACCTGGCCGAAGCGCTCGCGGGTCGCTGCCACCAGGGACTGGATGTCGGCCTCGCGGCTCACGTCGCAGGGGAGGGCGATCGCCTGCGGACCGATGGATTCGGCCACCGCCTGCGCCCGGCCGGCGTCGATGTCGGCCACCACCACGCCTCGCGCGCCGTTCGCCGCGAGGCGCCGCGCCAGTGCCGCGCCGATGCCGCTGCCGCCTCCTGTGACGATTGCCACCTTGCCTGCCATGTTCATTCTCGTCTCCTCTTGTGGGTATGGGGGTCGGCGTCTCTCAGAGCGCATCGACCGGAATCTTGAGGTAGCGCACGCCGTTGGCTTCTGGCGCCGGCAGCTGCCCCGCGCGGATGTTGACCTGAATGGCCGGCAGGATCAGGGTGGGCATCTCCAGCCCGGCATCGCGCTTCGTGCGCATCGCGACGAAGTCCGCCTCGGAGATGCCCTCACGGACATGGATGTTGCCCTTGCGCTGGGCCTCCACCGTGGTCTCGCACACCGGCGCCCGACCACCGGGCGGGTAGTCATGGCAGAGAAACACGCGGGTCTCGCCCGGCAGGGCCAGCAGCTTGCGCACCGAGCGGTACAGGGTGGTCGCGTCACCACCAGGGAAGTCGCAGCGCGCGCTGCCGACGTCGGGCGCGAACAGGGTGTCGCCGACGAACACCGCATTGCCCACCCGGTAGGCCACGCAGGCCGGGGTGTGCCCGGGGACCGCCATCACCTGCAGCTGCAGCGGGCCCACTCCCAGGGTGTCGCCGTCGGCCACCAGCCGGTCGAACTGGGAGCCGTCGGGCACCAGGTCGTCCAGGTGGAAGATCTTCTTGAACACGGCCTGCACCTGGGGAATGCCGGCGCCGATGGCGATGCGCCCGCCCAGCTCGCTGCGCAGCCAGGCGGCGGCGCTGAGGTGGTCGGCATGGGCATGGGTTTCGAGAATCCAGGCCACCGAGAGGTCTTGCGCACGGACGAAGTCGACGAGCTTTTGCGCGCTGGCGCTGCGGGTGCGGCCCGACTTGGGGTCGTAGTCCAGCACTGGGTCGATGAGGGCGCATTCGCTGCCCCTGCCGGTGTGGAGCACATAGGACCACGTCCAGGTGGCCGGGTCGAAGAAGGACTGGATTACCGGGTTCATCGCAACACTCCCTGGGCTGGCCTTGACATTCCTTGGCTTCCCCGGGCCGGTCACCGGGGCGCGCCGGGATGCCGGCCTCATTTTGGTAAGGTACCCCATCCTAATTCGACCCGGCGCCTCTACGGCGCACCTTGGAGACAAGCCCGCATGACACTCGACTGGAATCATTTCACGCCCTGGGCCTCCCTGGCGGGCGGGCTGTTGCTCGGGCTGGCCTCGGCCCTGTTCGTTTTGCTCAACGGCCGCATCCTGGGCATCAGCGGCATCCTCGGCGGGCTGCTGCGCGCCGGGCGCGGAGACCGCGGCTGGCGGTTGGCCCTGATCGGCGGGCTGCTCCTCGCCCCGGCGGTCTGGGCGGCCGTCACCCTTCCGGTCGTGCCGCGGATCGAGGCTGGGCCCGCCCTGCTCGTCGTGTCCGGGCTGCTGGTCGGCTGGGGCACCCGCCGGGGTTCGGGCTGCACCAGCGGCCACGGGGTCTGCGGGCTCGCCCGCCTGTCCCCGCGCTCCCTGGTGGCGACGCTGTGCTTCATGGGCACCGGCTTCGCCACCGTCTTCGTCGTCCGCCACCTGGTCGCCTGAGGAGCCCGACATGCAAACCATCGTGGCATTCGTGGTCGGACTGACCTTCGGCCTCGGCCTCATCCTCGCGGGCATGACCGATCCGGGAAAGGTCCTGGGTTTCCTCGACCTGGCGGGCGACTGGGATCCCTCCCTGGCCTTCGTGATGGGCGGCGCGATCTGCGTCGCCTTCTTCGCCTTCATGGTGGCTCGCCGCCGCCACCTGGCCCTTCTGGGCTGCGACATCCGTCTGCCTGGCAACGAGGGCGTCGACCGCCGTCTGGTCACCGGCAGCCTGGTCTTCGGCGCGGGCTGGGGGCTGGCGGGGTTCTGTCCCGGTCCGGCGCTGGTGGCTGCCGGCGCGGGCCACTGGCAGGCCTGGCTGTTCCTCGCTTCGATGGTCGCCGGCATGGCCCTGCATGACCTGCGGGCGCCGCGCCCGGCTCCGGAGGACCCGGTCCTGGAGTGAGACGCTCCCCGCAGGCCTTGTCGCCTGCGCGTCGCCCGGGCCGCGCCCGAGCCGGATCGGCCGGGTGCCACGGGCCGCTTTCCCGCTAGCATCCGCGGATGAGTTCTTCCTCCGCTTCTCCGCTGCCGGTGCCCCTGCGCCAGGATGCTGGCGTCATCGGCCTGGTGGGCATTGCCCACATGGTGAGCCACTTCTGCCAGCTGCTGCTCCCGCCGCTGTTTCCCTGGCTCAAGGACGCTTTCCAGGTCGGCTACACCGAGCTGGGGCTGGTCATGACCGTGTTCTTCTCGGTCTCCTGCGTGGTGCAGGCGGCCTCGGGCTTCCTGGTGGACCGCTTCGGGCCGCTGCCAGTGCTGCTGGGCGGGCTGGGGTTGCTGGGGACTGCGGCCCTCGGCTTTGCGTCCGCCAACAGCTATCCGATGCTGCTGGCGTTCGCCGTCCTTGCAGGCATGGGCAACGGCGTTTTCCACCCGGTGGATTACACGGTGATCAACCGCAAGGTCAGCGCGCCCCGTCTGGGTCATGCCTACAGCGTCCATGGCGTCTCCGGGGCCTTGGGCTGGGCGGTGGCTCCGGCCCTGCTGGTGCCGCTCGCGGTGGGCTTTTCCTGGCGCGTGGCGCTGGTCGCCGCCGCCGCCGTGGCCTGGGGCGTCTGGCTGCTGATCTGGCTGCAACGGGACCGTCTGTCCCTGGCGCCCGCGCCCGGCACGGATGCGGCCAAGCCGCGCGTCGAGGAGGGCGGCAGCCTGGGCTTCCTGCGCCTGCCCTCGGTCTGGATGTGCTGGGGCTTCTTCTTCCTCTCCGCCTGTGCGCTGAGCGCGGTCCAGGCCTTCGCGCCCGAGGCGGCTCGCCAGCTGCACGAGGTGCCCGTGGCATTGGTGGCGGTGTGCCTCACCGTCTACATGGTCTCCAATGCCAGCGGCGGGGTGATCGGCGGCTTCCTGGTGGGCGACGGCTCGCGCAGCGAGCGGATCATCGGCGTGGCGATCGCATCGGCCGCGGTCCTGGCCCTGCTCGTCGCGCTGCTGCCGCTGCCGGCCCTGGCGATTCCGGTCATGTTCGGCGGCATGGGCCTCGCGGTCGGCATCGCGAGCCCTTCGCGGGACCTCGTCATCAAGAAGTCCACCCCCGCCCATGCCTCGGGGCGCGTGTACGGCGTGGTCTATTCGGGCCTGGATATCGGCCAGGCAGTGGCGCCGCTGTTCTTCGGTCCCCTGATGGACGGCCACCAGTACCAGGCGGTGTGGCTGGGGCTGGCCGGGGTGCAGGTCGCGCTGATCTTCACGGCGCTCAACGTGCGGCGCGTGGCGGGAGTGAAGCCCGCGTGAGGTGAGAGAAGACAAGAAGGCCGCTTGCGCGTGCGGCAATGAAAAAGGGCCGCTTGCGCGTGCGGCAATGAAAAAGGGCCGCTTGCGCGGCCCTTGTCACATCCGGAAGCGCTGGGCTTACTTGACGTGCTTGCCGATCAGGCCGGCCATCTCGAACATCGAGACTTGCGACTTGCCGAAGATGCCCTTGAGCTTGTCGTCGGCGTTGACCATGCGCTTGTTGGCGGCGTCTTGCAGCTTGTTCTTCTTGATGTAGACCCACAGCTTGGAGACGATCTCGGTGCGGGGCAGGGGAGCGGAGCCCACCACGGCGGCCAGAGCGGCGCTGGGGGTCAGCGGCTTCATGAACGCGGCGTTGGGGGTGCGCTTCTTGGCCGGGGCCTTCTTGGCGGCGGGCTTCTTGGCCGGAGCGGCCTTCTTAGCCGGAGCGGCCTTCTTGGCGACAACCTTCTTCGCCGGGGCCTTCTTTGCCGGAGCAGCCTTCTTCGCAGCCGGCTTCTTGGCAGCGACCTTCTTGGCCGGAGCAGCCTTCTTCGCGGGGGCCTTCTTCGCCGCAGCTTTCTTCGCAGTTGCCATTTGGATTTCCTTCTAGAAGTTGATTGATCGCCAGAGTGAACATCTGTTCGCTCCAGCAAAGCGGATGCTAATGGAGAAAAAGCCCGTTTTCAAAGGAAAACAGGCTTTTTTCATTGGGAGATGTCGCTTTTTTTCATGGGTGTGGCGCCCCGTCCTCCTCTGGAGACGCCACAGTGGGCGCCCCTTCGGGCCTCCCTGGGGGCGCCACTTGGGAATGGGAGGCCGCCTCCGAGGTCGAGAGGGCCTCTCCCGAGGGGAGTGTCGCGAGCAGCACGCCCGCCACGGCCAGCCCCAGCGCCACGCCCTGCAGGGGGCCGATAGCCTCGCCCAGCGCGAGCACGCCCACTGCCGCGGCGGAGACCGGAAGCATGACGGTGAAGACCCCGGCGCGCGCGGCGGGCACCGTCCGAAGGCCCGTCATCCACAGCCATACCGTCCAGACGCTGGCCGCGAGCCCGTAAAAGAGCAGCAGCATCCAGGTGCCTGTATGCACCGCGCCGAAGTCGAAGTGCCACGCGGCCCAGGCGCCCAGCGGCGTGGTCAGGGCCAGGCCCCAGAGGTTGATGAGGGCAGTGACCCGGCGCGGATGCAGCGCGCCCGAGAGCGGCTTGCCGATCACCACATAGGCCGCCTCGCACAGCACCGCGCCGAAGACGAGCAGGTTCCCCAGCCAGGCGCGCCCTGTGCCGTCCCCCGGGCTACCGGCCGCGCCGGGCTCGCGGCCCCAGGCGAGCAGGGCGATGCCGGCCGCCGCGAGGGCGATGGCCAGCGCGGTACGGCCATCGATGCGCTCCTGCAGGAACACGCGGCCCAGGACGGCCACGGCAGCGGGGAGGGTCGCCATGATCACGCCCGCCGACACGGCGCTCGTGAGGGACACGCCGGCCAGCATGCACAGGGAAAAGAGGAAGTTGCCGAAGAAGGACTGCAGGAACACCAGGGCATGGAGGCGCGGGGTGAGTCGCGCATCGCCTGGCGCGGCACGCAGCCAATGGGGCATCGCCAGGGCGCCGATGCCGAAACGCAGCCAGGCCAGGAGCATCACGGGGAACACCGCCACCAGCGGCTTCGAGAGGGCGACGTAGCCGCCCACGAGGGACATGCTCAGGGCGAGTGCGGCGTAGGCGGAAAACGGAGGCAAGGACGGTGGCCTGGTGGGTGCGGAGGTGCGGCCGATCATGCATCAGCGCCGGAGGGCGACCCCTGCGCGGGGCGCGCATGGATGGTCATTTCAGCCACTGATACGGCTTTCGCATTGCAAAAAATTACGATGGTGCGCCGCCGCAAAATTTCTCAATATAAGAATCGCAATCCCATATTGAGGAATGAAGAGATTAAGTTGTTGATTTTCAATGTAAAAATTTATCTCTTGTATAAGACATAAGAGGCTCCGCAGGTCTTCTACAAGACTACAGTGCATCTCATCGCATTTCGTTTTTTTCATCCACTCATCAGGAGCAAGACCATGTCGAACTGGAGCCACCTCACCCGTGAACAGCAGATCGCCCAACTGGAGAAGGACTGGGCCGAGAACCCCCGTTGGAAAGGTGTGAAGCGCGGCTACACCGCCGCCGACGTCGTGCGCCTGCGCGGCTCGGTCCAGATCGACCACACCCTGGCCAAGCGCGGCGCCGAGAAGCTGTGGAGCCTCGTCAACGGCGGCGCCGCCAAGGGCTACGTGAACGCCTTCGGCGCGATCACCGCCGGCCAGGCCATGCAGCAGGCCAAGGCCGGCCTAGAGGCCGTGTACCTCTCCGGCTGGCAGGTCGCCGCCGACGGCAACACCTCCGA
>CAZCTU010000073.1:5392-7318 GCA_964501495.1 uncultured Ramlibacter sp. | reverse complement strand
GAGAGGCGGTGGAAGCGACGGTCTGTTGCAGTCCCACCATCAGGGCCACCGGCCTCCAGCCGACTGCCACGATTTCCTTCAGATGCGTCTTCAGGCCGATGGCGGCCATTGCCGCGACCAGGCAGCCCTGCGAGAGGTCGACGCCAAAGGCCGCCACCGGCCGTGGCAGCCAGCCGGTGCTGTTGATGGTGACCAGCACCGCGAAGGCGACGGCGAACCCCGGCAGCAGAGGAGGGCGCGCGGTGACCCACGGTGACGCCGACGCGCTTGCGCCCGAGCTCGCGTCACCGGCCAATGGCGCCGCCGCCGACACCTCGGCTGCTTCCCGCAGCATGTGCTGCCGCGCCAGCCAGGCCGCCAGCAGGATCACCGGCAGCAGCATGGCCACGCGCAGCAGCTTGACGAGGGTGGCCACGTCACCCGCCTCGTGGGAGATGCTGTAGCCCGCGCCCACGACCTGGGCCACGTCGTGGATGGTGGCGCCGATGAAGAAGCCGGCATCGTGGCCGCTGAGGCCCAGGGCATGGGAAATGAGCGGATAGACGACCATGGCCAGTGTGGACAGGGTGCTCACGCCAATCACGGTGAACAGCGTGGCCCGCTCCTTGAGCGGGTGGGCGGGCAGGGCCGCCGACAACGCCAGCGCCGCCGAGGCGCCGCAGATGGCGACCGCTCCGCCGGTGAGCAGGCCGAAGAAGGTGCGGAATCCCAGGAGCCGGGCCAGCACGATGCCGCACAGGATGGTGAGCGCGACGGCGCCCACCACCGCCAGCACCGGCACCCAGCCGAGCTCGGCCACCTGGCCCACCGTGAGGCGCAGGCCCAGGAGGGCGACGCCCAGGCGCAGCACCTGGCGCGCGGTGAACTCGATGCCCTCCACTGCCCGCGTCCCCTGCGAGAGGAAGTTCAGCGCCATGCCCAGGAGCAGGGCAAACAGCAGCGCCGGCGCGCCGTAGTGCTTGGCCAGGAACATGGCCGCCAGGGCCACCACCGCGCTGACCGCGAGGCCGGGCCAGCGGCGTCGCCAGGCCTTCAGCCAGGCCGCTCCCTGGGGTGAGCCGCCGGGCACGGAGGCGGGCGGCGGGGGCAGCGGGTCGGCCATGGCTTCAGGCGCCTTGTTTGACCAGATGCTCGCCGAACTGCTCACGCAGGCGGTTCTTCTGGACCTTGCCGGTGGCGCCCAGCGGGATCTCGGGCACGAAGACGATGTCGTCGGGCGTCCACCACTTGGCGATCTTGCCCTCGTAGAAGGCCAAGAGCTCCTCGCGGCTCACCTCCTGGCCGGGCTTCTTGACCACGATCAGCAGCGGCCGCTCATCCCACTTGGGGTGACGCGCGGCGATGCAGGCGGCCATGGCCACCGCCGGGTGGGCCATGGCGATGTTCTCCAGGTCGATGGAGCCGATCCACTCGCCGCCGGACTTGATCACGTCCTTGCTGCGGTCGGTGATGTTCATGAAGCCGTCGGCGTCGATGGTGGCCACGTCGCCGGTGGGGAACCAGCCGTCCACCAGCGGGGACTTCTCACCCTTGAGGTACTGGTCGATCACCCAGTGCCCGCGCACCATCAGCTCGCCCGAGGCCTTGCCGTCCCAGGGCAGGGCCTGGCCGTTGCCATCGATGATCTTCATGTCGATGCCGAACACGCCCCGGCCCTGCTTGGCCTTGACCGCGCGTTGTTCCTTCTGGCCCAGCTTCTCCTGGTGGCCCTTGAGGATGCCCACCGTGCCGATGGGAGACAGCTCGGTCATGCCCCAGGCGTGGATCACCTGCACGCCGTAGGCGTCCTCGAAGGCGTCCATCATCGCCGGCGGGCAGGCCGAGCCGCCGATGATGGTGCGGCGCATGGTGCTGAATTTCAGACTGTTGCCGCTCACATGGGCCAGCAGGCCCTGCCAGACCGTGGGCACGCCGGCCGAGACGGTG
>CAZCTU010000073.1:0-5382 GCA_964501495.1 uncultured Ramlibacter sp. | reverse complement strand
CGCCTTCGGATTCAAAGAGCTCGTGCAGGCTCTTGCCGTCCAGGCCCGGGCCGGGGAAGACCAGCTTGGCGCCGACCATGCAGGCCGAGTAGGGCAGGCCCCAGGCGTTGACGTGGAACATCGGCACCACCGGCAGGATGGCGTCGCGGGCCGAGAGACCCAGCGCATCGGGCAGGGCCGAGGCGAAGGTGTGCAGCACCGTGGAGCGGTGCGAGTACAGCACCCCCTTGGGGTTGCCGGTGGTGCCGCTGGTGTAGCAGAGGCTGGAGGCGCTGTGCTCGTCGATGGCCGGCCACTCGTAGCGGTCGTCCTGGCCGCCCACCAGGTCCTCGTAGCACAGGAGGCCCGGGATCTTGCTCTCGGCCGGCATGTGCGACTTGTCGGCCATGAGCACGAAGTGCTTGACGGTGGCCAGGCGCGAGGCGACGGCCTCCACCAGCGGCAGGAAGGTCTTGTCGAAGCACAGGACCTTGTCTTCGGCGTGATCGGCGATCCAGACCACCTGGTCCGGGTGCAGACGGGGGTTCAGGGTGTGCAGCACCGCGCCCGAGCCCGAGACCGCGTAATACAGCTCCAGGTGCCGGTAGCCGTTCCAGGCGATGGTGCCCACGCGGTCACCGTGCTTCACGCCCAGCGCCGCCAGGGCCTTGGCCATGCGGCGCGAACGGGCCGCGAGCTCGCGGTAGGTGTAGCGGTGGATGTCGCCCTCGACGCGGCGCGAGACCACGAGCTGGTCGCCGTGGTGGCGCTCGGCGTGGGTGAGGAGGGAGGAGATCAGCAGGGGCTGCTGCATCATCAGGCCGTGCATGGCGAGGTCCTTGATATCAAGAGTCTTCGGAAAAGAGGATCTGCAGGCGAAAAAAATGCACCGGCCGCAGCCGGTGCATCGCAGGGGCGCAGGGCGCTTACTGCTGCAGCTGGATGTTGAACTGCTTGACGATCGCGGCGTTGCGGTCGAACTCGGTCTTGAGCGAAGCGGCCAGCTGCGCAGGCGGGGTCATCGGCTCCATGTCGAAGCCGGCGGCCACCAGACGGCCCTTCACCTTTTCGACGGAGGCCGCCTTGACCAGGGCCGCGTTGATCTTGTCGACGGTGGCGGCGGGCACGCCGCCGGAGACGATCACGCCGACCCAATTGCTGTAGTCCATTTCGGGGTAACCCTGTTCGGCCATGGTGGGCACGTTGGGCATCTGGGGCGAGCGGGCCTTGGAGGCGACGCCGTAGACCTGCACCTTGCCGGCAGCAGCCAGGGGCTTGGTGGTGGCCATGCCGTCGAACATGATCGGGATCTGGCCGCCCATCACCTGCTGCAGGGCCGGGGGCGAGCCGGCGAAGGGCACGTGCTGCATGTCGAGGCCAGCCTTCTGGTTCATGATCATGCCGGCGTAGTGCGACACGGTGCCGGCACTGTAGGAGGCGAAGCTGGTCTTGCCCGGATTGGACTTGACCCAGGCCACCAGGCCCTTGACGTCCTTGGCGGGCACGCTGGGCGCGCTGATCAGCACGAGGTAGCTGCGGGCGATGGCGGTCACGGGCTTGACGTCCTTGAGCGGGTCGAAGCCGGTCTTCATCACGTGCGGAATCTCGGTCAGCACGTTGCTGGCCGTCATCATGATGGTGTTGCCGTCGGCAGGCGCCGCGTTCAGGGCCTGCACGCCGATGCCGCCGCCGGCGCCGGGCTTGTTGTCGATGATGACCGGCTGGCCGATGTCGGCCGAGAGCTGTTCGGCCACGATGCGGGCCACCACGTCCATGGTGCCGCCGGCAGGGGCGGGCACGATCATCTTCACCGGCTTGTCGGTCCAGCCCATGGCGGCCGGCAGCGCGAGCGCCAGGGTGGCGGCGCACAAGGCGCGACGGGTGAAACGGGAAGTCGGAAATTGCATGGCTTGTCTCCTGGTCTGGTAGGGCCACCCGTCCATCGCAGGCGAAAGGGGGCGGAACAGGGCGGATCGTAGGAGCGCACCGTGTTTGCGACTTGATAATATGCGCCACGAATTGTCGAATCCGGGACATCCTTGGCCACGTTTCTACCCATCGTCCGTAGCGTCACCCTGGAAGGCTTCCCTGGCCTGGCCCGGGAGCTGGGGCTGGATGCGCCGGTCCTGCTGCGGCAGGCGGGGCTCCATCCGCGCAGTCTGCTCGATCCGGAGACGCCGCTGGCGGCGGATTCGGTGCAGCGACTGCTGGAGGGCGCGGCGCGCACCAGTGGCCTGCCCGACTTCGGGCTGCGCCTGGCGGCCCGGCGCAGTTTCGACAGCCTGGGCCCGCTCTCCCTGATGCTCAAGGAGGAGGCCAGCGTCCACGAGGCGCTGGAGACGCTGCTGCGGTACCTGCGGCTGGTGAACGCCTCGCTGGTCTCCCGCCTGGTGCCCCGCGGCGACCTGGTGGTGGTGCAGGAGGACCTGATGGCCTACGGCCACGAGACGCCGGTGCAGTCGCTCGAGCTGGCGCTGGGTTTCATGCGCAAGATCCTCGGTGAGTTGCTGGGCCCCCGCTGGCGGCCGGTGTCGGTGCATTTCCGTCACCCGGGGCCGCCATCGACCCGGGCGCATGAAGCGTTCTTCGGTTGCCGTGTCGTTTTTCGCGCCGGCTTCAACGGCATCGCCTGCCGGCCGGCCGACCTGGCGGTGCGGCCGCGTGGCGGCGACCCGGGACTGGCGCGGCTGGCCCGGCGCGTGATGGAAGGCGCCCTGGCCACCGAGCAGGGCACGCGGGCCGTGGTGCGCCAACTGGTGCTCGCCCTGCTGCCGGGGGGAGGCTGCACCGCGCAGATGGTGGCGCGCCACCTGGGGGTGGACCGGCGCACCCTACACCGGCAGCTGGCCGCGCAGGGCGAGACCTTTTCCGCCCTGTTGCAGGCGGTGCGCCGGGAGCTGGTGCAAAGCCACCTGGCCCAGGTCCACCTGCCGCTGTCGGAGAGCGCCACCCTGCTGGGATTTGCCAGCCAGAGCGCCTTCGCCTACTGGTTTCGCACCCAGTTCGGCTGCAGTGTCACCGCGTGGCGTCGGGCGGCGCAGGCGGCGGCGCCTCGGCCTGTGCGCCCGCCGGCCGCTCGGCCCGCCAGCGCTGGGGTGCCTGGCCGAACTCGGCGGCGAACCAGCGGCTGAAGGCGCTGGGCGAGCCATACCCCAGCATCTGGGAAATCCGCACCAGGGAATGGCGCGGGTTGTCCAGATAGCGCTGCACCAGCTCGCGCCGCACCTCGTTGACCAGGGCGCCGAAGCTCGCGTCGGCCTCTTCCAGTCGGCGCTGCATGGTGCGCACCGAGAGACCCAGGGTCTGGGCCACGTAGGCGCTGCTGGCGTGGCCGCTGGCCAGCATCAGGTAGATGGCCTTGCGCACTTCCTGCACCACCGAGGGTTCGCTCACATGGGGCAGGGAGTCGACGAAGCGCTGGGCATAGCGGGCCAGGGCCGGCGCCGCCGCGGGGTTGGGGGCGTCCAGATCGGAGGCGCGGCACACCAGGCCGTTGAACTCGCTGTCGAACTGCAGCGGGCAGCCGAAGAAGCGCCGGTGCAGGCTGGCGTCGCGCGGCGCGGAGTGGGTGAAGTTCACCGACGCCGGCCGCCAGTCCTCGCCCAGCACCGCGGTGCACAGGCGCAGCAGCACACCGATCGCCAGCTCGTTGGCCTGGCGCGCCGGCAGGCCGGACACCACCTCCTCTCGCAGGATGACGCTGGGCCCCGCCTCCTCGATCTGCAGCGCCAGCGAGTCGTTGATCAGGTGCCGGTACTCGATGGTCGCCCGCAGGGCGTCGCGCAGCGTGGGCTGGTGGCTGATCAAAAGGCTCACCATGCCGAAATCGGCCACCTGGCGGGTCTGGGCCATGCGCAGGCCGAAGTGCTCGTCGCCGCAGGCCCGGGCGGCCGATTCCAGCAGCTCGACGACCGACTCCACCGGCACCCGCTGGTCCGGGTCCTCCAGCAGCGTGCGGGACAGGCCGACCTTGCGCAGGAGGGGCAAGGGGTTGAGCCCGCGCTCGCGCGAGACCTCGAAGAAGTTAGTGAGGGTGGCAGCGCGGACCAGGGTGGGCATGGCGCGAAATGATAAGGGTTTGGCGTTTTTTGCAAAGCGCCGGCGGGAGGGGGTGCCTACATTGCCCCATCCGCCGGGCCATGGGCCAGGCATCGATTCCCAAGTGGCCGCTGCCCCGGCGCGGCACCAGACAGACAAGGACCCAGGAGACATATGGCCAAGGTCATTCGCATGCACCAGATCGGCGGCCCCGAGGTGCTCACGCTCGAGAACATGGAGGTCGGCAAGCCCGGCCCCGGCCAGGTGCGCCTGCGCCATGGCGCGGTCGGCCTGAACTACGCCGACACCTACTTCCGCAACGGCACCTACCCGATCCCGCTGCCCAATGGCATGGGCGTCGAGGGCGCGGGCACCGTGCTCGAGGTGGGCGAGGGCGTGACGAACGTGAAAGCCGGCGACCGCGTCACCTACACCGGCTTCATCAACACCCTGGGCGCCTACAGCGACGAGCGCCTGGTACCGGCGGATCCGCTGATCAAGCTGCCCGACGCCATCCCCTTCGAGACGGCCGCCGCCATGACCATGCGCGGCCTGACCTCGGCCTACCTGATGCGCCGCATCTACGACTGGAAGGGCGGCGACACCGTGCTGCTGCATGCGGCGGCGGGCGGCGTCGGACTGATCGTGGCGCAGTGGGCGAAGCTTCTGGGCATCACCGTCATCGGCACCGTGTCCACCGAGGCCAAGGCCGAACTGGCCCGCGCGCATGGCGTGACCCACACCATCAACTACAGCCATGAAGACGTCGCCAAGCGGGTCAAGGAACTGACCGGTGGCCGTGGCGTGGACGTGGTCTTCGACAGCGTGGGCCGAGACACCTTCATGACCTCGCTGGACTCGCTGCGCCCGCGCGGCCTGATGGTCTGCCTGGGCACCGCCAGCGGCACGATCGAGGGCTTCACCCCCAACCTGCTGGCCATGAAGGGGTCCCTGTACATGACCCGCCCGGCCCTCGCGAACTACATCGCCGACCCGGCCGAGAAGGCCGCCCTGGCCGATGAAGTGTTCGGCCATGTGGCCGCCGGCCGCATCCGCATCGAGATCGGCCAGCGCTATGCGCTGGAAGACGCGGTGCAGGCCCACCGCGACCTGGAGTCGCGCAAGACCATGGGCTCTTCGATCATCACGGTCTGAGTGCTGACGGTCCGCAACACAAGAACGACGGAGACAAGACCATGAAAGTCGAACAACTGACCTGCGCCATCGGCGCCGAGCTGGTGGGTGTGAGCCTGGCCGATGCCGCGCGCGACGACGGCCTGTTTGCCGCCATCAAGGCGGAACTGCTCAAACACAAGGTGCTGTTCCTGCGGGACCAGGACATCTCGCGCGCCGACCACGTCGCCT
>CAZCTU010000072.1:0-7368 GCA_964501495.1 uncultured Ramlibacter sp. | reverse complement strand
TTGCGCGTCCCAATAGGCCTGCAGCTTCAGGATGATTTGCTGGAAGGTGAGCATCCCCTGATTTTACGGGGCACATGAGCCTGTTCCGGCCCACTGGCCGGTCAAACTCGCACGCTCAATGGCGCCTGCGATCCGCCTTGTGCCCGCCCGCGACCGCCACGGCGAGCAGCGCGAGGCAGACGCCCCACATCGGCGCCAGGCCCCAGGTACCGGCCCAGCGGGCGTAGGCGGTGCGTCCGCCCCGTCCTTCCACCTCGGCTTCCAGCACCCCGCGGGTCAACCGGGGCAGGCGGGCGGTCACCCGGCCCTCGTGGTCGACGACCGCGGTGGCGCCGGTGTTGGTGGCCCGGATCATCGGGCGGCGCAGTTCCAGCGCCCGCATCCGGCTGATCTGAAGGTGCTGCTCGATCGCCACCGAGTCGCCGAACCAGGCAATGTTGCTCAGATTGACGAACACGGTGGGCGCCTGGGACGGGTCGGTGAAGCGCGCGGCCAGCTCCTCGCCGAACAGGTCCTCGTAGCAGATGTTCGGCCCCAGCCGCTGGCCCTGCCAGGCGAGCGCGGCCTGGACCAGCGCGCCGCGATTGAAGTCGCCCAGCGGAATCTGCATCAGGTCGGTGAACCACCGGAACAGGGGCGGGATGAATTCGCCAAAGGGCACCAGGTGGTGCTTGTCGTAGCGATAGACGTCGGCCTTGGACGCCAGGCCCAGGACCGAGTTGGTGTAGCCCTCGCGGTCGTCGCCCAGGGGCAGGCCCAGGAGCAGCGCCTGCCGGCCGCTGCGGAATTGCTCGGCGATGCCATCGAGGTAGCCCGGAGGCAGGTCGCGAGGCAGGAGCGGCACCGCGGTCTCGGGCGCCACGACCAGCTGCGCGCGGCTGGCCGCGAGCTGCTCGCGGTACCAGCGCAGGGCCTGGGGCACGCCGCTTCCGGGCCTGAACTTCTCGTCCTGAGGAATATTCCCTTGCAGCAGGGCCACCGACAGGCGACCCTGCGCGCCTTCGCCCAGGGGCTGGTCACCCGCAGGGATGAAGCGAACACCCAGCAGGAGAAGGCCCAGGGCCACCAGGCCAGCGAGGCCCGGCCCTTTCAGCGCGCGCGCCGGCGAGCCGCCCGAGGTGGCCGCCAGGAGGACCTCAGCGCCCAGGGCCGCCGCCAGCGCCGCGGCGAAGCCGATGCCGTACACGCCCACCCAGGGGGCCAGGGCGGCGAAGGGCCCGTCCACATGGGCGTAGCCGCCGGCGCCCCAGGGGAACCCGGTGAACCACTGCCCGCGCGCCAGTTCGGCCAGGGTCCAGGCGGCGGCGAAGGCCAGGGGAAAGCGCCAGCCGGCAGACCCGCGGCCCACCCGCCAGACCACGCCTGCGGCAAGTGCGTAGTAAATGGACAGCCCGCCCGCCAGGGCCAGCAGGGCGGCCACCGCCAGGGGCGCAGGCAGGCCGCCGTAGACGTGCATCGAAATGACCAGCCACCACCAGCTGCCGGCCAGCCACGCGAGCGCAAAGGCACCGCCCAGCGCCACCGCCTCGAGCTGGCCCGCTGAACGGCGCAGGGCCATGGCCAGGACGCCGAGCGAGAAGAGTTGCAACCACCAGGCTGGCTGGCCTGTCCAGGGCCACAGGATGGACAGGGCCTGCAGGCCGCCTGCCGCCAGTGCCAGGAACACCAGGAGCAGGGCCGGGCCCCACCGCTTCGCGGGGGCCTGGCGCATCAGGCGCGGTCGCCGCCGGCCTCGGCCGGCGAGACCTTGAACCAGCGCACCGCGCCGCCCTTGGTGTGCAGCACCACGAAGTCGAGGCCGGACAGGGTGTAGCGCTCGCCGCGCTTGGGGACATGGCCCATCTCGTGCGCGATCAAGCCGCCAATCGTCTCGAAGCGGGGCTCCCCCTCGCCGGCCTGGGCTGGCGCCAGGCGCACGCCGAACGCCTCCTCGACCCGCTCGATGCTGGTGTCGCCGCTCACGCGGAAGGTACGGTCGGCGAGGCCGAAGATGTCGCCCGCGTCCTCGGCCTCGTCGAACTCGTCCTCGATCTCGCCGACGATCTGCTCGAGCACGTCCTCGATGGTGATCAGCCCGGCGATGCGACCGAATTCATCGACCACCATGGCCAGGTGGTTGCGGTTGCCGCGGAACTCCCGCAGCAGGTCGTTGAGGCCCTTGCTCTCGGGAACGAAGGTGACCGGCCGCAACAGGGCACGGATGTTCAGCTCAGGGGCCCGCTGCAACTTGAGCAGGTCCTTGGCCAGGAGGATGCCGATGATGTTCTCGCGGTCGCCCTCGTACACCGGGAAGCGCGAGTGCGCGGTGTCGATCACCCCGTGCAGGATGTCGTCGTAGGGAGCGTCGATGTTGACCAGGTCCATCCGCGGCGCGGCCACCATCACGTCGCCGGCGGTGAGGTCCGCCAGCCGGATCACGCCTTCGAGCATGACCCGGGACTCTGCGCCGATGACCTCGTTGTCCTCGGCATCGGCCAGGGTCTCGATCAGGTCGGCCTTGGAATCAGGACCCGGGTGGATGAATTCGATCAGCCGCTGGAGCAGGCTGCGTTTGTCGTCCTTCTCGGCGGAGGAGCGCGCAGGGTAAGGGTCAGGCACTACAGGGGGTGCAGGACATGCGGTCGTTGGGGAATCCATAGGATAGCCCAATCATCCCGGGGCGCGCCCTGGGCCGCAAATCTGCCCTGCCCGGGCGGCCGCCTCGTCAATGACCGGTCTGGCCACGGCCCTTGCGCACGCCCTGTCGCACTTCCTGGAGCGCGGACAGGAAGCTCCAGAAGGTCCTGGCCTGCTGCTTGAGCCGGAAGTCGGTCTCGGCCACCTGGTTCTGCAGCAGGTCGCTGACCCGCGTGTCGAGGTTGGCGGGCGGGAGGCGAAGGTGGGCCTCGGTTTCGCCGCCGTCACGCTCCACCGCCGCACCCGCCTTGCGGGCGATGCGGATCATCGCCGCGTTTTCGGAGAGCGCATGAATGAACAGGAGCTCGACGCCGTCGTTGCGCGCGCGGATAGCAGCCCGGTCGAACAGGCGGCCGCCGTACCCGCGTCCGCGGGCATGCTCGAGCACCGACACCCCGAACTCGGCGCAGGCGGCGGCGTTGGGGTTGGTCGAAAAGGCCAGGTGGGCCATCGCGATCAGCTCGAGATGGCGGTTAAAGATACCGAACACCTCGTCATGGTCGAAGTCGATCGAGTCCAGGTAGTGCTGGATCTGTTCGTCGGTGGCCATGTAGCCGAAGCGCAGGTAGCGGTCACGCGGGCCGAGGGCCAGCAGGTGCTTGGCGATCGCTCCACGGTCGTCGCGATGGAGCGAGCGAATCGGCACCACGCCACTTGAAAGGCCATGGTGCAAATCGAGCAGATCAGGCATGCCTCGACTGTACGCCCAGGCGGAGGGGATTGCACCTCCGGATTGAAACTGCCTATTTCAGGGTCTGGATGCCGCCTCCGGCCTCGCGTCTCCGCCGCCCATTCTTGCAACCGCCATGAGCGGCGATTTGACTTGCAGGCGCAGGGCCATACCGGTCAGATTTCGCGCGCCAGCAAGGCCAGCGTCCCCTCGATCACTTCTTTGCGGAAGGCGAGGTCCACATGCCCGGCGCCGATCACCAGGCGGTTGTCTGCGCCGGCCAGCATGGCGCTGGAGGCGGGGATCACGATGTTGTCTGCATTCGAATGCCAGCAGGTGAAGCGCTCGGGCGCCAGACCGGCCTCGCCGCTTCGCCAGGCCTGGGCGAGCTGCTCCAGCCAGGCGCTGCCCGGTCGCATCTCGCGCCCGTTGCGCGTGTGGCTGAACTTCGCCAGCCACGTGCCTGCATGAGGGCTGCCAATCGTGACCACCCGGTCCACGCGCCCCTGCATCGCCGCCCCCTCCGCGGCCCGCCGGGCCAGCCAGGCCCGGACGGCCAAGCCGCCCATGCTGTGGCACACCACGAGCGGCGGCAGGCCGGTGGCTCGCTGAAGGCGGTGGGCCGCCTCGTCGAGCGCCGAGGCGTAATGGTCGATCGAGGCGAAGGGCGGCTCCAGGTTCACTGCGACGAAGGCGCGGCGGTCGGCACTCAGGCGGCCTAGCCACGGGGCCCAGAAGCCACGGTTGCAGACGAACCCGTGCACCAGCAGCACCCCGCGGCGGCCCGCGACGCCCTCGCCTTCGAGCCGATCAGGCCAGACGCGCCACCGAAAGGGCTGGCGCCAGGCGAACACCCGCCAGGCGTGAAATGTCTCCGCCCACCACGCGGCGAGCAGGACCCTCGCGCCTGGCCTCGAAGCTCCGGCGGCACTCGGGTCCGCGTCCTTCACCGCGAACAGCAGGAGGAATTCGATCGCCAGGACCCAGGCGTGGTTGGCGAGCAGGCCCAGGGACACGACGATGGCAAGCAGGGGTCGGTCAGGCGCCAGCGTCCAGGCGACGCCGAGCGCGGCGCCCCCGACGACCATGACCCAGGCCTGCTGGATCGAGGCAATCGTGGAGCGTCGAGCGGACAAGCGGAGCGGAAATGCCATGGTGCGCACGAATGAATTACTCGCCAAAGTATGTACGAGACCGCCCCTAGGACAAGCCCGATGCCACCCGCGGTCGCGATTCAGGAGAATCCTGCGGATGGAAACACAGATGGACCGCTACTGGCTTGGCAGCTACCCCGCGGGCGTCCCGCACGACGTCGACACGGCGCAATTCGGCTCGCTCTCAGAGCTGCTGGAGGAGTCCTTCCGGCGAAACAAGGACCGCCCGTTCTCGGTGTGCATGGAGCGCTGGATGTCCTACGGCCAACTGGACGCCTACTCGAGCGCGCTAGGGGCCTGGCTGCAGTCCAAGGGCCTGCCCGCCGGCAGCCGGGTGGCGATCATGCTGCCCAACATCCCCCAGTTCGCGGTCACCATGGCGGCCGTCCTGAGGGCGGGCTACACCTGCGTCAACGTCAACCCGCTCTACACCGCGCGCGAGCTGTCCCACCAGCTCAAGGACTCGGGCGCCACTGCCATCGTCATCCTCGAGAACTTCGCCCACACGCTGGAGGAAGTGATCGAGGAAACCGGTATCCAGCATGTGGTCCTGACCTCCATGGGCGACCTGCTCGGTTTCTGGTACGGGCGCTGGATCACCTTCGCGGTGCGCCACCTGGCGCGCATGGTCCCCTCCTTCCGGCTGCCCACCACCGGCGGTCGCACGGTCACCGGCTTCCGCCATGCCCTCTCCGAGGGCAGCCGCCTGTCGCTCAAGGCCTTGCCGCAATCCCTGGATTCGATCGCATTCCTGCAGTACACCGGCGGCACCGGCCTGTCCAAGGGCGCGGTGCTGACCCATCGCAACATCGTCGCGGCAATCCTCCAGGCCGAAGCCTGGTTCACCCCCGCACTGACCCGTGTGGGCGACGTCCGCAACATCAACAGCGTCGCGGCGCTTCCGCTGTATCACATCTTCGCCCTGACCCTGTGTCTGCTCGGTATCCGCTGGGGCTCGCACATGACGCTGGTGCCCAACCCGCGCGACATCGGCAAGTTCATCGAGACCCTCAAGCAGCGCCCTTTCCACATGCTGCCTGCGGTGAACACGCTGTTCAACGCGCTCATGCAGCACCCGCAATTCAAGACCATCGACTTTTCGCACCTCTACGTCTCCCAGGCCGGCGGCATGGCCGCCTCGGAGGGCACCGCGCGCCAATGGCAGAAGGTGACGGGCTGCGCGATGGTCGAAGGCTGGGGCATGAGCGAGACCTGCGCCATCGGCACCAACAACCCGGTCACGGCCACCGAGTTCTCCGGCACCATCGGCTTGCCGCTGCCGGGCATCGACATCGCCATCAAGGACGACGAAGGCAAGAGCCAGCCCACAGGGCAGTCTGGCGAAATCTGCATCCGCGGCCCCAACGTGATGACGGGCTACTACAACCAGCCCGCCGAGACCGCCAAGACCTTCACCGCGGACGGCTTCATGCGGACCGGCGACATCGGCTTCATGGACGAGCGCGGCTTCGTCCGGATCATCGACCGCAAGAAGGACATGATCATCGTCAGCGGGTTCAATGTGTTCCCGAACGAGCTGGAGAATGTCGTCTCGATGTGCCCGGGCGTCGTCGAGTGCGCCGCCATAGGCGTCCCCGACGCGATGCAGGGCGAATCGATCAAGATCTACATCGTGAAGAACGATCCGCTCCTGACCGAGGAAGATGTGTCCCGCTATTGCCGGCAGAACCTCACCGGTTACAAGGTGCCCAAGTACATCGAGTTCCGCGAGGAACTCCCCAAGAGCAACGTCGGCAAGATCCTGCGCCGCGAACTGCGCTCCGGCAAGTAATTGCGGATGCTGCCCGCAGGCGTCACCGTCTTTGAACGCGGCTGGTTATCGGCCAACAACATCCTGCTCCAGGCCCCTTCTGGCGCGGGCAGCGGTCCGACAGCCCTCGTCGACAGCGGCTATTGGTCGCACTCGGAGCAGACGCTTGCCCTGGTCAAGGGGGCCTTGGCAGGGCGACCGCTCGACTGCCTGATCAACACCCACCTGCATTCGGACCATTGCGGCGGCAATGCGGCGCTGCAAGCCGCCTACCCAGCTCTGCAGACCTGGATCCCTCCGGGCCATGCCGAGCAGGTCCGCCAGTGGGACGCGGTTGCGTTGACCTACACGCCGACCGGACAGACCTGCCCACGCTTCCGATTCAACGCCACGCTGGAGCCAGGCAGTGCCCACCGCCTGGGCGGGCTGGACTGGGAAGTCCATGCCGCTCCGGGCCACGATCCGCATTCCATCCTTCTCTATGCGCCGGAACCTCGGCTATTGATCTCCGCCGATGCGCTCTGGGAGAACGGATTCGGTGTCGTCTTCCCGGAGCTAGAGGGTTTATCCGCCTTCGACGAAGTCGCACAAACACTGGACCTGATCGAGAAACTGGCGCCCCTGCAGGTGATTCCTGGCCACGGCGCAGTCTTCACGCGCGTCGATGAGGCGCTCATCAATGCACGCCGACGCCTGGACGGCTTCAGGGGGGATGCTGCGAAGCACGGCCGTTATGCGGCCAAGGTACTCCTGAAATTCAAGTTGCTGGAGATGCAGCAGGTCACCCAGTCCGAATTCCAGACCTGGGCGGCAGGAGCCAGCTATCTCGCCACCCTGCATGCCAGCCATGGGCCGGATCAGCCCTTCAGCGCCTGGCTTGATGGCCTCGTTGGCGATCTTGTGAACTCAGGCGCCGCGTTGATCGAAGAAGGCCGAATTCGGAATATTTAAGCTCGGAATATCCAATCTGAGCAAGACGACGAGCGGCCTCTCCCGCACGCTCAACTTTCCATCATTTTTTTCGAGCTCAAAATCCAATTTCCCAAAAGCAAAACCCCCTGCAGTTTTCACTGGAGGGGGTTTTGGGCTGGGATAAG
>CAZCTU010000071.1:0-7528 GCA_964501495.1 uncultured Ramlibacter sp. | reverse complement strand
GGTCGAGCTTCCCCGCCTGACGGCGGCCATCCGCAAGGCAATGTCGAAGGTTTGAGCAATGGCGAATAATCGCGCGCAGATCCTCATCACCGCCGTCGATGAGACGCGACGCGCCTTCCAGTCCGTCCAGGGCAGCCTCTCGCGCCTGCGCAGCGAAGCAGGCCAGGTGGGAGAAGTCCTGTCCCGCATCGGCGGTGCCATCGGTGTGGGACTGGGTGTGCGCGAACTGGTCGAGGTCGCCGACCAGTACAAGAACCTGCAGGCCCGGCTCCGGCTCGCGGTCACCTCTCAGGAGGAATTCAACCGCGCCGACGCGGCGTTGTTCGAGATCGCGCAGCGCAACCGCGCGCCGCTCGCCGAGACCGTCACGCTCTACGCGCGGCTGGCGCCCTCGGTGCAGGCGCTGGGGCGTTCGCAGGCGGACGTGCTGGCGGCGACCGATGCCATCGGACAGGCCGTATCGCTCTCCGGCGCCTCCAGCGAGGCTGCGGCCGGGGCGCTGTTGCAGTTGGGCCAGGCCTTCGCCTCGGGACAACTGCGCGGCGAGGAATTCAACTCGGTCATCGAGCAGACGCCGCGTCTGGCGCAGGCCATCGCCGACGGGATGGGCGTGCCGCTGGGCTCGCTGCGGGCCCTGGCGCAGGAAGGAAAGATCACGTCCAAGGCCGTGCTCGACGCCTTGCTCAAGCAGCGTGGCCGGCTCGCCGAGGAGTACGGCAGCCTGCCCGATACGGTGTCGGGTGCGCTCACCCGTCTCAAGAACGCCTTTCTGCGCGCCTTCGGCGAGCGCGACACGAGCTCCGGCCTGACCGCAGGTCTGGCGCAGGCGATCCAACTCGTCGCCCAGCATCTCGAACTGCTGATCGATCTGGCCGGTGTCGTGCTGGTCGCCGCCTTCGGTCGGATGGCGAGTGCGTTTGCGACCAGCATTGCCGCCGCCCGAGCGGAAGCGGCGGCGCGGCTTGCCAACCTGCGCACGCTGGAAGCCGAGGCGCTGGCACGGGTTCGCCTCGCCGATGCGGCCTTGGCCCAGGCGCGGGCGCAAGGCCTCGCCACCAGCGCACTGGTCGTCGATGCGGCAAAGGCTCGGCTGCAAGCCACCGCCGCCATCGGTGCCGTGACGCAGGCGGTGGCCTCCACGTCGCTGCTCGGTCGCGCAGCGGGTTTGTTGCGCGGGGTGCTGGCACTCCTGGGCGGCCCCATCGGCGTGATCGTGACAACGGTGGCGCTATTGGCAGGAGCGCTCTATTCGGCGCGCAACGCCCTGGTCGAGTTCGGCGGCAAGAGCGCGTCGGTCAAACAGATCATCGCAGCCGCGTGGGACTTGGTCGTCGAGAAGGTCGGCGACGTCGTGAGCGCCCTGGGGCGGCTGGTCGGCGCCAACGATCTCACCTGGGCCCGCGTGCGCGAGGTGATGGCCGGCGCACTCAAGACCATCGGCACGGCCATACGCACGATGGTCAACATCGTCATCGGCGCGTTCAACGCAGTCGGCAGCGTCGTCGGCATCACGGCGGGCTTTCTGGTCGAGCGCTTTCGCCATGCCTTCTCCGACATCGGGGAACTGGCGAAGGCTTTGGGCCAAGATGTGGCAGCGGCCTTCAGCGGGGACTTCTCGATGCAGGCGCTACGCGCTGCGCTCGGCCGCCAGCTCGGCGAGGTGCGAGATTTCGGGCAGGAACTGGCGAGGACCGTGCGCGATGCCGTTACGCGCGACTACGTCGGGGAGGTCGCACAGGCCATCGCCGGCCGCATCCGCTCCGATAAGAGCCAGCCTGGCGTATTCGGCCGTCCACAACCACCCGCCAAGCCGACACCCGACAAGGGGGTCGAGGCGGCCAAGCTCGAACTCGTGCAGGCGCAGGCCGAGGCCGAATTCAAGATTCTCAAGGATGCGCTGGATCGCCAGGCGCGCGAACTGGACGCGGCGCTCGAAGACCGGCTGATTTCGCTGAAAGACTACTACGCGGCCAAGACCCGGATCGAGCAGCAGGAGATCGATGCGGAAATCCGGCGCCTGCAGGTGTCGCTCTCGCAGCAGCAGCGCCTGGAAAAGACGGGCAAGGACGAGCCCGCACGCCTCAAGGCGAAAGGAGAAGTCGCAAAG
This sequence comes from uncultured Ramlibacter sp., assembly GCA_964501495.1. GTDB lineage: Bacteria > Pseudomonadota > Gammaproteobacteria > Burkholderiales > Burkholderiaceae_C > Ramlibacter. The sequence continues at coordinate 5,421 of CAZCTU010000071.1, read as the reverse complement.
CTTGAGAGCGAGTTGAGCGTCCTCAACAACAAGCGCGCGGACGTCGAGGTCGCCAATGCCCGCAAAGCCGTCCAGGCCGAGCGCGAGTTGCGCGAGGAGCTCGCCAAGGTGCGCGACGAACTGCTCGATCTCACGGGTGCGGCGACCAGTCAGGACCGGCGCGCAGCCATCGAGCGGCAGTACCAGACCCTGATCGAGCGGCTCCGTGCCGAGGGCGACACCGAAGGGGCGGCCACCGTCGGTCGGCTGATCAACGTCAAAGCGGCGGCCGCCGACCTCGCCGAGTACGAGCGCCAGTTCAACGACAGCCTCTCGCGGATGCGTGCGTCTGAGGAGTCGATCAACCTGCAGCGCCAGTCCGGCCTCCTCACGGAATCCCAGGCCCGCCAGCAGATCCTCGCGCTGCATCGGCAGACCGGCCAATCGCTGGACGCGCTGCTGCCGCAGCTGGAGGCCGCCGCCGCTGCCATCGGCCCCGAGGCGCTCGCCCGGGTCCAGGCCTGGAAGAACGAGATCGCGCAGGTGAAGTTGGTCGTCGATGACGTGGCGGTCGCCATCGACGGCGCGGTCCAGGATGGCTTCGCCCAACTGTTCCAGGACATCGGCAGCGGCGCCAAGTCGGCCAAAGACGCATTCGCCGATTTCGGTCGATCCGTGCTGCAGACGATCAATCGCATCGCCTCGCAGAAGCTGGCCAAAGCCTTGTTCGGCGGCCTGATGGGGGGCGGTGCGGCGGGCAGCGCCGGAGGATTGGGCGCGTTGATCTCGTCGTTTTTCGGGTTCGCCTCCGGAGGCTATGTGACCGGCCCTGGCACTTCGACCAGCGATTCCATCCCGGCGCGGCTCTCCCACGGCGAGTACGTGGTCAACGCCCGCGCGGTGAGCCGGCTCGGAGTGTCCTTCCTGAACGCCATCAACGGACTGTCGGCCGGGCCACGCCTTTCTGCCGGGGGCTTGGCCTTTGCCGCTGGCGGCCTCGTGCCGGAAGCACCCGCGCAGCCAGCCCCGGGCCCAAACATCCGCATCGTGAATGTGATCGACCCCGCGATGGCGGCCGACTACCTCAACAGCAGCGCAGGCGAGCGCGTGGTGATGAACCTCATCCAGCGCAATGCCGCCTCCGTTCGCAACATCTTGGGACGCTAAGAATGGCCTGGACTTCTGGCACGGCAACCAATGCCGCCGATCTGTTCAACAAACTGATCACGTTCCTGACTTCGGATGCGACCCTGGTCGCCGGGGGCGAAGCCTGGACGCTGTTACGCCGTGACACCTTCACGCTTGACGCGAAGCGGGATCTGGCCGAACTGCGCGGGCCGGGGTCCTCGGCGGGCGATGCGATCTACGTCCAACTGGCCCTGTTTGCCGACGCTGCAGCACCCGCGTATTCGATCCGGGTGCTCGGGTCACAGTCCTGGCAAAGCATCGTTTCGATCAACACACCCGAGGGCCAACCGGGCAGCCTGCTCTCGGGCGCCGGTTCGCTGGGCATCGTGCCGAGGATGCCGGTCTTCAACAGCGCGATCAGCTACTGGTTTGTCGCCAACGGCCGGCGCTTCATCGCGGTGGCGAAGTCCTCGGCGTATTGGGGCGCGCTCTACGCGGGCTTCATCCTGCCCTACGGAACACCGGCCCAATACCCATATCCGCTATTCATCGGGGCCAACACGTCGCGCGGCGACAACTACCAGAGTTCGGATCTCGATATCGCCAATAGCGCCTTCTGGCGCAACGATGGTGAATACGGCAGCTACAGCGCGGCGCTCCTGCAGCCGAGCGGCGGCTGGGTCGGAACGAACCGCTTCGATACGACCTACACCGGCCGCACCTGGCCATGGGCAATGTCGTTGGAGACCAGGAAAAACAGCGTCGGGCGCTACGACATCGCCTATCTGACGCAGTTGCCGAACGGCGCGAGCCCACTGCTGCCGGCGATCCTTTATGACTGCGCGACGACTCGTCCGTTCTCGATTTGGGGCGAGCTGCAAGGCGTGTTTGCCGTGCCGGGTTTCGGGGTGGCTGCCGGCGACACCGTGACCGTGGGCGGCAAATCCCATCTGGTCGTGCAGGCGGCGACTTCCACCAACGCGGCGCGCTTTGCCGCGATTCAACTCAACTGAGAACTCGCTCGAGGCGATCATGGCTTACATCACCGGTGCGTCGGCCGACATCAACACGCTGCTGACTGTCATCAAGAATTTCGCGGTCGCCAACGGCTGGACGGCCAACGCCACCGACACCTTCACGCTGACCTTTCCGACCTATGGATCAAACGGTGGCGCCACTCACGCCGGCACGACGTCGATGATTTCCTCGGTCAGCGGCTCCGATGCGTATAAGAACCAGTCGGAAACGAGCCTCGTCGCGAACCGGGTCGTGCTGACCAAGAACGGCGTGTCCTACCAGCTGTTCGCGGTCAACAAGAAGCTCTACAAGAACGGCGTCAATGGCACCTACGCCTGCCTGGAGGCCTGGGTGTGCGACGGCTTCGCTGCCGGCACGGCCGCCAACCTGCAGACCAACAACCGCAAGTTCGTGATGGTAGGTCCCTTGGCCACCTCGCTCTATGCCTACCACCTGTTCTCCAACGGTGACTTCGTGCACGTGGTGATCGAGGAAACGCCGGGCCGATTCCGCCACCTGTCGTTCGGCTTCATCAACAAATACGGCGCCTTTGCCGGGGGCCAGTATCTGACCGCAGGATGCCCCATCGAGTCATTCACGACGACACCCTACGCCTTCAACACCTCGAATCACTCGGTCCCGTTCGGATCGAACGGCCAAGGCCCTTCGAGAGCGTCGCTCGCCTCCAACGGTTACCCAGGCAGCTACGTTCGGGCCGATATTGACGGGTGGGCGGTTGGCTGGCGCCTATTGTCGACCGGGGCCTGGGATACAGCCAATCTGGATGCCTACGGCTGCTCGACCTACTCCAACTCGGTCAATAACCGTGCGGGCTATATCTCGGGTGGACCCCAGGTTTCCTTCTACACCCTGGCGCACGATCTGGCCTACCACTGCTCTCCGCAAGGCTACAACGGTCTGGCGCCGATGCTGCCCTGTCACGTCGGCGTGAATCGCACCCCCTACGTCGGCACCTGGACGCTGCTCGGCGAATTCCCCGACGTGCGCTTTCTGAACATCGCGAACTTCAACCCGGGCGACGAACTGACCCTCGGCACCGACGTGTGGAAGATCTTCCCGCTGTGGAACAAGGCCTACACGCTCGGGGCTGAACCGATCAGCTACGACTACGGCGTGGCTTACCGCAAGGTGGTGTAAATGCCTGACTTCGCCGGCGCCTTCACCTCGGCCGTCCTGGGCGGCGCGGCGGCCGCCGGGATGAACGCTTTGTGGGACAACGGCCGTCCCGCGTATTACGCGCCGACCACGGTCGTTGCGGCCATCGTCGTTGCCGTGGGCGTCATCACCAGCGGCCAGCCGTCGCCCGAGGCCCTGATCGCTCGGGCGGGCGCGCATTGCGGCGCCTTCTCGGACGACTACTACTACCGGATCCACCTACAGCCTTCCCGGATCGAGTTCGGCAACCTGGTGATCCCCAGTACCAAGACAGTCGAGATCTGGAACGCTTATCCCGACCCGGTGACGATCTTCCAACTGGATGGCGACACCGAGGGCCTGTCCCTGGGTTTTTTCCCGCCCACGAGGCTGCGGGGGCTGGAGGACATCTTCTACGACGTCACGGCGACGCTCGATGGGCCGAGCTTCGTCGATACGCTGCTGAGGCTGCATTTCTCCGCTGGCGGTACCCGAGACCTGGCGATCAGCTACGGGCGGGTGCTGGTCATGGGGCAGCTGCACGACTGGCAAGGCGGCTTCACCGAGCGGCTGGAATGGCTGACCGACTTGCTGACGATGCGCGATGGCGGCGAGCAACGGGTTCGGCTGCGGGCCGATCCCCGGCGCTCGTTCGAGTTCGACGTGCTGGAGTACGGCAATGGCGGCCAGCTGGATCTGCTGATGAACGTCTGGCAGTCCAGGGTCTATGCGGTGCCGGTCTGGACGGACAAGGTCTGGCTTGCGACCGCGATCTATCCCGGCGACGCCGTCCTCGCCGTGACAACGACGGATCTGGATTACCACGCCGGCGGATTGGCCATCGTCGGGTCGAACACCGGCGCCACCGAGGCACTGGAAGTCCTGTCCCTGACCGCTGACACGATCACGCTCAAGCGCCCGGTGCTGGGGAACTGGCCAGCCGGCTCTTGGATTGCACCGGCCCGATTGGGGCGTCTGCCGGCGCAACAGACGGTCACGCGGCCGACGGCGGCTATCTCCCAGGCCAAGCTGCGCTTCGATCTGGAGGACCTGGCCTCGACGGTGACGGCCACGAACTCGCCTATCCGGTACCGAGGTTACGACACGCTGCTGCGGCATCCGAATCGGGTCGAGGACGTCAGCGTCGACTATCAGCGCCTCATCGACCTGTTCGACCACGAAACCGGCACGCCTGCGGTGATCGACATCCCCAACCGGCCCTTCATCGTGCGCCGCTACCAGTTTCTGATGCCGGATCGCGCAGATCTGACCGCGCTGCGGGGCTGGCTCGCCGCCCGTGCCGGCCGACAGGTGCCGTTCTGGGTACCGACCTGGGAGCGGGGCCTCGAAGTGGCGCAGCCATTTGCCCTGGATGCCACCGCCATCTTGGTCCAGGCCCGAGGGTTTGCGACCTATTACCAAGCCATGCCCGGTCGCCAGGACGTCGCGTTCCTGCACAACGACGGCACCTGGTTCCTGCGCCGCATCACCGGGTTCGAGTTCGTGAACGGTGTGGTGGAACGGATGCGGATCGACGCCGCTCTGGGCGTCGCCTGTACGCCGTCTGATTTCCGGATCGTCTCCTTCCTGGAACTGGCTCGGCTGGAGAGCGATGCCGTCGAGATCTTCTTCGAGACGGATCGCGTGGCGCGCGTGACCTTGCCCATTCGGAGCATCAACGGATGACCTATCAGAGCATTGAGGCGAGCCTCCATTCGGGGCAGCCGGTCGAGTTGTATCGGTTCGCGCTGGGAACCACCGTCTGGCGCTACACGTCGGCACGGGATGCCGTGACCTACAACGGCGAGAAGTACGTACCGGCGCCGATCCGGCGCTCGGAGATCGAGCAGACGCAGGAATTCGGCCGCGCGATGCTCACTCTCGAAGCAGCGCTCGACATTGGCGTGGTGCAGTCCTTCATCGTGACCCCGCCCGATGGCGTGCTGTCACTCACGATCTTTCGCCAGCACCTGACCGACCCCGGTACGGAATTCATCACTTGGTGGAAGGGGCGGGTCGTGTCGGTGGTGTTCGGCGGTGTGACGGTGCAGATGCGCTGCGAGCCGATTTTTACGACGCTCAAGCGTTCGGGGCGGCGGGCGAACTACCAGATCAACTGCCGCCACCCGCTGTACCACGGCG
>CAZCTU010000070.1:0-7550 GCA_964501495.1 uncultured Ramlibacter sp. | reverse complement strand
GGATGGGCTTTTCGCCCAGGTAGAACTCGATCATCTTCGGCACATAGGGGTAGATGGACTTGTCGTCCGCCACGCCGGTGCCGATGGCGTTGCAGATGGTGACGTTGCCGGCGGCGTAGGCCTCCACCAGGCCGTGGCAACCCAGGGTCGAATTGGGCCGGAAGACGGCCGGGTCCAGAAAGTCGTCGTCCACCCGGCGGTAGATCACGTCCACCCGGCGCGGGCCGCGCGTGGTGCGCATGTAGACGTAGCGGTCCTTGACGAACAGGTCCTGCCCCTCCACCAGTTCCACCCCCATCTGCTGCGCCAGGAAGGCGTGCTCGAAGTAGGCGCTGTTGTACATGCCGGGGGTGAGCACCACCACCGTCGGGTCCTGGGCGCCCGCGAGCGCGCCGGTCTGCGCGCTGGCGCGCAGGGTCTCCAGCAGCAGGTCGGGGTAGTGCATCACCGGCGCGACCCGGTGCTGGCTGAACAGGTCGGGAAAGAGCCGCATCATCATGCGTCGGTCTTCCAGCATGTAGCTCACGCCGCTGGGCACGCGCAGGTTGTCTTCCAGCACGTAGTAGACGCCGTTACCCGAGGCGTCGGGCGCGCGCACGATGTCGATGCCGGCGATGTGCGAATAGACCCGGTTGGGCACGTCGACGCCCATCATCTCGGGGCGGAACTGGGCGTTGCGGGTGATCTGCTCGGCGGGGATGACGCCAGCCTTGAGGATCTCCTGGTCGTGGTAGACGTCGTGCAGGAATCGGTTGAGGGCGGTGACCCGCTGCACCAGGCCTTTTTGCATCTCGCGCCACTCGTGCGCGGGGATGACGCGGGGAATCAGGTCGAAGGGAATGAGCCGCTCGGTGCCGGCGCCGTCCTCGTCCTTCGCGCCGTAGACGGCGAAGGTGATGCCCACCCGGCGAAAGACCATCTCGGCCTCCTCGCGGCGCGCGGCCATCTCGGCGGCATTGCGGCCGGCCAGCCAGCGGGCATAGGCCTCGTAGTGGGGGCGCACGCCGGCCATCGGCCGGCCCTCCCAGGGGATGTCCCGGACCAGACCTTCAGGCAGGCTGGCGAGCATTTCGTCGAACTTCTTCATCTGCGGGGCTCCTCCCGGCCAGCATAGCAATAACCGGGCCGCGATCCGGCGCAGGCCTCGCGCGATGCGGCAAGGCGCTGATCCGGATCAAGGTTCCGGCGAGGCTGGTCATTGGGGAAACGATGACCAGCCTGGCCAGCACCGGCCTCGGGCAGGTCGCCCGGCGCGTCCGGCACTCCGGGCCCAGCCGGCTGGTGCCACCAGTAGCGCCGCGCCTGCAGCCGGTGGCAATCCACCACGCCCGGCGCACGCGACAGCCAGCGCGCCGCGCCGCAGGTTGGCGTGGTGTAGACCGGAATGCCGCGCTCGGCGTAGCGGGCCATCACCGCCGGCGCCGGGTGGCCGTAGCGGTTGCGGTAGCCGGCCTGCACCACCGCGACCCGGGGGCGCAGCGCGTCCAGCCAGGGTGCGCTCGAGGAGGTGCGACTACCGTGGTGCGGCACCAGCAGGTAGTCGACCTTCGCCAGGCCCTCGCGGGCCAGGCGCAGCTCCTGCGGCGACTCCAGGTCGCCCGCCAGCAGGGAGGAAGCGCCGTCCCCGGCCACGATGCGCAGCACGCAGCTGTGGGCGTTGGGCTGGCGCAGGCCCGGGTCCTGCACGAAGTCCCGCTCGCGCGGATGCAGCACCTCGAAGCGCACCCCGTCCCAGGTCCAGCGCTGGCCGGCCAGGCAGGCCTGCGGCGGCCGGCTCGCCGCAAGCGCGTGGCCCGCCGGCAGCGAGGCGAGCAGGTCCGCATCGGGCTGGCTGGCCAGCACCGCGGCGGCGCCCCCGGCATGGTCGGTGTCGGGGTGGCTCACCACCAGCCGGTCCAGCCGCACGCCCAGCGCACGCAGCCCGGGCGCCAGCACCCGCTGGCCGGCGTCCTGCTCCTCGCTCCAGCGCGGGCCGGCGTCATAGAGCAGCGCATGGCCCGCGGTGCGCACCAGCACCGCCTGCCCCTGGCCGATGTCGATGGCCAGCAGCTCGAACTCGCCCGGCGGCGGACGCGGCGGCCGCCACAGCAGCAGGGGCAGCATGAACAGCAGGCCTGCCACCCGCAGGCGCGGCGGAAGACGCAGCACCGCCAGCACGCCGCCGGCCAGGGCCGCGGCGGCCATCCAGAACGGGGCGGTGGGCAAGGCCAGCACCGCGCCGGGCCAGCTGGCCATCGCCTGCAGCAGCCAGGCCTGGCCCTGCACCGCCCAGGCGGCCGGTAGCCACAGGGCCTGCCAGAGTGCGCCGGCCAGCGCGAGGGGCAGCACGACGCAGGTCATCCAGGGAATGGCCACCAGATTGGCCAGCAAACCCACCAGCGACACCTGCCCGAACAGCAGCAGGGTGAGCGGCGTCAGCGCCAGGGTGACCACGCCCTGCTCGCGCAGCAGGGCCAGGGCGCGCGTGGACAGACGTGAGGAAACCCCGGAAGAAAGAGGTGAGGACTGGCCGCGCCCTTCGCGCGCCCCCGCATCCAAGGGCGCCGACGCGAACAGCACCCCGACCGCAACAAAACTGAGCCAGAACCCCGGCTGCAGGAGGGCCCAGGGGTCCCAGGCGGTGATCGCCGCCGCCACCACCGACCAGGTGACGGGCCAGGGCCATCGCTGGCCCGACAGGCGCAGCAGGCCGGCGACCGCCAGCATGCCCAGGGTACGGCGGGCCGGGACCCCGCCGCCGCTGAAGGCCGCATAGGCACCGGCGAGCAGCAGCCCGCCCACCACCGCCGCCTGCGGCGCGGGACAGGCCTCGCACAGCCTCGGGCTGCGCCGCCAGAGCGCGCCCACCGCCAGCGCCGCGGCCCAGGCGAAGACGGTCACGTGCAGGCCGGAAATGCTTACCAGGTGGGCAATGCCGGTGTCGCGGAACAGCGTCCAGTCGGAGGGGAGGATGGCGCCCTGGTCGCCAACCACGAGCGCGGCCAGCACGCCGGCCGCGCCCCGGTCTTCGACCCGCGCCAGGATGGCGTCACGCACCGACTGGCGCAGCCGGTCGAGCCGGGAAAGCAGCGCGCCGCCGCCCGACCCAAGGGATGCCAGCCCCAGGTGCAGCGGTGGCGGATCGCGCGGGCCGCTGCGCACATAGCCCCAGGCCTGCACACCGCGCTCCCAGGCGGCGAGCTCCGCATCCGGCCCCCAGGGATTGGCCAGGCCATGCGGCGCCTTCAAGCGCACCAGGATGGACCAGCGGTCGCCGGCGCGAAGCACCAAGGGAGTGCGGCCCTCGCCGCGATCGGGCGATGCGCCGTACCAGGCCAATTGCACACGGCGCAGGCGCGCCAGCGCGGGCGCCAGGTACTCCACCTCTGCGGACCTTGCGGCTGGCCCGGGCATGTGGGCCGATGTCTGCCCCGGCATCTGCGCCGACTCCACCGCGAACTCGAACCGCTGCCCCGCGTCCACCGCCTGTGGCAAGGAATCGATGCGGCCGGTCAGCACCAGGTCGCGGCCCTCCAACGCGGGAGCAAGCACCCATGAGCGTTGGTCGACGGCGCGCCAGCCGGTCGAGGCGAAACCCAGGCCGGCGGCGATCGCGAGGCCGACCACCCACCCACCTCTGGAGCGTGCCGCGATGGCCGGCGCGGCCAGAGCGACCAGGCCAGCCACGACCGCATAGGCCCAGCCCGGCCACAAGCTCGGCTGCTGCAACTGCACCGCACAGCCGAGCACCCAACCCAGCACGCCGCCCATGGCCTGCGGGCCGGGAGCCCGTGTGCAGCCCGTCATTGGCGCGGCGTTGTCCTGGCAGGCAATCGGAGAGGACCGCGGCACGATCCGGCTTTTATACTTCCAAAGCATTACATCAGGGAGCCCGCCATGTCCTTCCATCCCCCGCCTCCGGCCCTGCCCCTTCCCCGCGCGGGAGGCCTGCGGTGAGCGCGGCGCCCCGCCCGGACCTGGCCGATGCCGGCCTGCTCGCCAGGCACATCCTCGACGCCCTCCCCCACCATGTGCTGGTGCTCGACGCGCGGGGCCGGGTGGTCGCCAGCAACGAGGCCTGGGACTGCTTCGCCCGCCTCGGCCAGGGCGCCCTGGCCTGCGCGCGCCTCGGCCACAACTACCTTGAGGCCTGCGAGGCCGCCGTCGAGGCCGGCGAGCCGGGCGCCCCGGCGCTGCTCGAGCGCCTGCGCCACCTGCTGGCTGCACCCGAAGGCGGCCGCGCCCCGTCATGGCCCCACCACGGGTTCGATCAGGGACTCGACGGCGGCGGCGACGGCGGGCTCGAGTACGAGTGGGAAGGCGGCCGCTGCTTCCTCATTCACGCCTGCCGCGCGCAGGGTGGGCCCGGCCTCGTCATCACCCACATCGAAATCACCCGCTGCAAGCGCGCCGAGGCGCAGCTGCGCGATGCGCTGCGCACCATCCGCGGCGTGATCGACGGCACCGACACCCTGGTCTACGCCAAGGACCTGCAGGGCCGCTATGTCCTCACCAACCGCAGCTGGCGCGACCGCACCGGGCTGTCGGAAAGGCAGGCCGAGCAGGCCACCGACGAGCGGGCCTGGGGCGCGGCGCTCGCGCCCGCCCTGCGCGCCAACGACATCCGCGCCCTGGCCAGCGGCGGCCTGGTCGTGGCCGAGGAGGAGGCCGCCAACCAGGGGCGCCCCGCCACTTACCTCTCCAGCAAGTTCCCGCTGGTGGACGAGGCCGGCCAGCCCTGGGCGGTGGGCGGCCTGTCCACCGACATCACGACCCTCAAGCAGGCCCAGGATGCGCTGCAGGCCAGGGAGCGCGAGCTGCAGTCACTCGCGGACAACACGCCCGATGTGCTGGTACGCTTCGACGCCAGCCTGCGCATGGTCTTCGTCAACGCCGCCATCCAGCGGATGACGGGCCGGCTCCCGCGCGAGTTCGCAGGCCGCACGCCGCGCGAAGCCGGCTTGCCCGAAGGCCTGTGCGAGCGCTGGGAAGCGGCCACCGCCGCGGCGCGCGAGGACGGCCTGGCCCAGGACCTCGAATTCACCTACACCAGCCACCGGGGCCCGCGCCACTACTGCGGCCGCTTCGTGCCCGAATACGGAGCGGCCGGCGGCGTCAGCTGCGTGCTGGGCGTGCTGCACGACACCACCGAGCAGCGCCGGGCCGAGGACAGCGTCAACCGCCTGCTCGGCGAGGAGCGGCACTACGCCCGCCTGCTCTCGCACCTGGCCGAGGCCTCGCGCCTGGTACATGCCAGCCTCTCGGCCGACGAGATCGCGCAGGTGCTCACGCAGCAGGCGCGCGAGATCCTGGGGGCGCAGCGCGCCTGCATCACCGTGCAGATGCATGACGGCGACCGCCACCCGCCGATCCGCGCCCTCGCCCGCTGCTGCGACCGCACCGGCTCCGACGAACCGCCCGAGCACGGGGTGCTGAGCGTGGCGCTCACCGGCCAGGGCGGCCGCCCCCTGGGCAAGCTGCAGGTCTGGGGGCGGGAGGGCGGCCGCCATGCCATGCACGACACCCTCCGCGAGGGGGGGCGCGACACCGCCCGCGACCCTGCCCGCGACGGCGGCGGCTTCAGCCCGGAGGACGAGTCCATCCTCACCCAGCTCGCCGCCATCGCCTCGACCGGCCTGGACAACGCGCGCCTCTACACCTCGCTGCGCGACGCCGACGTGCGCAAGGACGAATTCCTCGCCACCCTCGCCCACGAGCTGCGCAACCCGCTCGCCCCGATCCGCAACGGCCTCGAGATCCTGCGCCGCTGCGACCAGCTCACCGGCGCCGCCGCGCGGGCCCAGGAAATGATGGAGCGCCAGGCCACGCACCTGGTGCGGCTGGTGGACGACCTGCTCGACGTCTCCCGCATCAGCCGCGGCAAGGTGGACCTGCGCTGCGAGCGCATCACGGTGCAGTCCATCGTCGACAACGCGCTGGAGGTCTCGCGCCCGGCCATCGAGGCCGGCGCCCACCACCTCTCGCTGGTGCTGCCCGAAGGGCCGCTGTGGCTCGACGGTGACCTCACCCGCCTCGCCCAGGTGCTGGGCAATTTGCTGAACAACGCGGCCAAGTACACGCCCGAGGGCGGGCACCTCAAGCTGCAGGTGCGCACCGAGGGCGCGATGGTGGCCCTGGCGGTGAACGACGACGGCGTGGGCCTGTCGGCCGAGACCCTGCCCAAGGTCTTCGACCTGTTCGCGCAGATCGAGCACACCCTCGCCCGCTCGCAGGGCGGCCTGGGCATCGGCCTGTCCCTGGTCAAGCAGCTGGTCGAGCTGCATGGCGGCTCCATCGTTGCCGAGAGCCCCGGCCTGGGCCAGGGTAGCCGCTTCACTGTGCGCCTGCCGCTGGCGCGCAGCGCCCCGGGGCAGGTGTACGCCGGCGACCTGGGGCCGGCGGGCGGCGCCCTGAGCACCGCGCCCCTGCGGGTGCTGGTGGTCGACGACAACGTCGACGGCGCCGAGAGCCTCTCGATGATGCTGGAGCTGCTGGGGCACGAGGTGCACCGTGTCCACGATGGCGCCAGCGCGATCGCCGAAGCCACGGACTGGGTCCCCGACGTGGCCCTGCTCGACATCGGCCTGCCGGACCTCACCGGCTATGAGGTGGCCCGCCGGCTGCGCGCCGAGCCGCGACTGGCCCGCCTGACCCTGGTGGCGGTCACCGGCTGGGGCAGCGAGGACGACCAGCGCCGCAGCGCCGAGGCTGGCATCGAACACCACCTCACCAAGCCGGTGGACGCGCAGGCGCTCGAACGGCTGCTGGCACGGCGGGCCTCGGCGAACAAGCCGGAGTCAGCGGGCCTGGGAGCGGTGGCCATCACCGGCTGAAGGGTCCACGTGGACTGCCAGGGTTGGCCGGCCCAGGCGCGGGAGCCCAGCAACGGCCTGCTCCGGTGACATCGCTGCCGCTGTGGGGGGTGGCGCCGTGTCTGGCTCGCCCCGGGGCGCCTGCGCGACCGAGTCCTGCACAGCCCAAAAGACCGAGGTGGTCGCCGAGAAACATTGGAGCAGAAGGGACTGGGTGCGGTCCGTGCACGGGGCGACGCGAACCGGGTCCAGGCAGGCGATCGCGTAGGAGAGGCATCGCCCGGGAAAGGTGGCCCACTTCTGGCTCGTGCGTGTTCCGTCCCGCGCGGCGAGGGACACGAGGACTTCCTGTGCGGCCCGGCTGGCGCCGAGCTGGCGGTCGACGCTGCAGATGCCGCGGGCGAAGACATAGGCTGCGGCAAAGCAGGCCTGGACCCGATCCGACACATCGGGGTCGCGGCGGCTGACTTCGCTGTTGAGTGCCCACCAGGCCAGCGGCCAGCTGGGGTCGGTGAGCCGGCTCTGCCAGGCCTGGACGAAGGCGAACATCAGGCGGCCGATGTCATGCCAGCCCAGAGAGTTCACCGACTGGCGGAAGCAGGCAAAGCGCTCCACGAGGGCCGGCGGGGCGAGTCCGGAAGGCGCCAATTCACGCAGGGCCCGGAGATCCTGGGCGCCGATCCGGTGGGCCAGGGCGAGCATCGAGCGGGTGGGCTCGGCCGCGATCACACGGGACCCGTCCTCCTGGATGGAAACGGA
>CAZCTU010000069.1:0-7627 GCA_964501495.1 uncultured Ramlibacter sp. | reverse complement strand
GCCGATGTCCGGGCCGATTTGGTGGCTTTCGTACCAGCGGACCATGGTGCCCACGAGCGCCATCACCACCGAAGCCCAGGCCAGGCCTGAGCCCAGTCGCTCCAGTGAGGCTGCGCCGTTGCGCAGGACCAGGCCGCCCCAGTAGAAGACGGTGCTCATGAAGATGAGCATGGACATCCAGAGGATGGCCGACTGGCTGGACAGGAAGTACTTGAGCCCGAACACGGTGTCGGCCCGGGCCAGCTCGCCCTGGTAGCTGCCCAGGGCCAGCAGCGACAAGCCGGCCACGCCGGCCATCAGCGCCTGCAGCGGCCGCCAGAACCAGCCCAGCCAGATGGCGAAGGGGACGGTGGCCAGCAGGATGCCCTGCTCGTAGACGTCCATGGCCGAGCGGTAGCGCTGGAAGGCGAACACGCCGCCGGCGACGACCAGCAGGGCGAACACCCAGTCCAGCGCGTTGCGGCGGGACAGGAAGCCGCCATCGAGGGTCAGCGTGGTGGTCTGTGCGGAGGTCATGGGTTCAATCTTCCGGTTTGCCGAGGATCTGGTCCCGCAGGCGTTCGAATTCGCGGTCGGCGTCCAGGGTCTTGCGGTTGCTGGACAGGGCCATGGTCGCGGCGCTGCCCGCGGCGGCCGGCGCCAGCCAGACCCACAGGCGGCGCTCGCGCACATAGAGCATGGCGAAGACGCCGATGATGAGGAAGGCGCAGCCCAGGTAGACCACGTTGCGGCCGGGCGCGCGGGCCACCTGGAACACGCTGGCCTGCACCTGCTGGAAGTCCTTGAGCTGGAAGACCAGTGGCGCCGGGTACAGGGGCAGGTCGCCCAGGGCCAGCATGGCCTGGCCGAGGAAGCTGCGGGTGCGGTCATCGGCCGGCAGGGGCGGCAGGCCGGCGCGCTGCTGCGCCAGCTGGGCCAGCTCGAACAGCGTGCCGTTGACGATGCGCACCACCATCTCGCCGGCGCGGGCGCGCTCGGCCTCGGGGATGTTGGCCTCCATGTACGCGGACAGGGCCTGCAGGCCGGCCAGCTTGCCGGGAGCGGCGGCCGGTTGGGTCCCTGCCGCCGGACGGCTGGCCGAGGACGCTCCAGCGGCTGCCGGAGGACCGGCCGGAACAGTGGCCGTGGCCACCGGCGACTCGGCGCCGGCGAAGAGATTGATCGCCCGGCCGGCGGACGAGGCCAGCTGCGCCACCAGCTCGGGCTTGCCCCCCGGCGCCGCATGGGCTGCGTAGCGGCGCGCGGCCTCCAGGCGCAGGGCCGGATCCTGCAGCGCAGCGTTCAGCCGCAGGAAGCCGTCGAGCGAATCCTTGTCGTCGGCGGGCAGGCGCAGGTAACGGAAGCTGTCCGCCTGCGACTCGCGCATTCCCAGCAGGAAGACCGGCGCATCGCCCTCGCGCCCGAGCGCGATCGGCTGCATGTAGTTGTGGAACTCGCGCGCCTGGCCGGCGGCGTCGCGCAGGCGGTAGGTGATGCTGGGGCCGACGTTGCGCAGCGTCTTCTGGGAGCTGGTCTTGTGGCCGGCGCCCAGGCGCGACTCGAGGGCCTGGCCCAGGCCGGCGCCAGGCTGGCCGGCGGCGTCCTCCGCCGCCTCGCCACGGCCATCGGCCGCAGCCAGGTTCTCGACGTTGATCACGCGCAGGGCGGTGTACTCCAGCGTCATCTTGTCGGCGCCGGCCTCCTGGCCGCGGGTGAGCGCGGTGTTGCCGCCGATCACGCCCTCGACCTCGAAGCGCTTGCCGCCCGGGGTCAGCGGCAGGGCCTGCAGGGTGACCTTCGAGCCGCCGTCGTCGAAGCTGGACTGGTAGATCTCGACGCCCTTCCAGCGCACCGGGTGGTTCACCTCGACACGCGCCTCCTGCTTCTCGCCGGTGGCCTTGTCGTGGATGACGATGTCGCTGGCGAACAGCTTGGGCATGCCGGTGGAGTAGTACTCCACCACGAACTTCTTCAGCTCGATGGAAAAGGGCAGGTCCTGCAGCAGCACGCCGTCGCTCTGCTGGAGCAGGGCAGTCGACGACTGCGTGCCCTCGGCCACCGGCAGGTTGCCGCGGAAGGTCGGGTTGGTGTCCGGCAGGCGGTGCTTGGCCGGGACGTCGGCGATCAGGCCGCCACCGGCGTAGGGCGCCTTGCCGCCCAGCAGCATCTGGGCGCGCACGATCAGGTCGCCGTCGAGCAGGCCGCCGATACAGATAAGGACGATGGCGCCGTGCGCCGCGAGGTAGCCGAGCTTGTTGGCCGCGCCGGCGCGAGCCGCCACCATCCAGCCCGCCCCTTCGGCCCGCTCACGCCGCTGCAGCTTGACCTTCCAGCCGGCGCCGGCCAGGGCGCCGCCGATGCGGCGGGCCGCCTCCTCGGGACTGCCGGCGACCTCGCCGCGGGCGCGGTGGGCAAAGGCCTGCAGCGCCTGCTCGCGGATGTTCTCCTTGGCCGAGCGCAGGTCGGCCACGATCTTGGGCGTGTTGCGGGCGATGCACAGCGAGGTGCTGATCACCAGGAAGGCCAGGATCAGGAGGAACCACCAGGCGCTGTAGACGGTGTTGAGGCGCAGGCTGGTGAACAGGGCCGCCCAGAAGGGGCCGAACTGGTTGACGTAGTTGACCGCGGGCTCTTGCTGCTTGAGCACAGTGCCGATCACCGAGGCGATGCAGATCACGGTGAGCAACGCGATCGCGAAGCGCATCGACGACAGCAGCTCCATCGCCGGGCGCAGGGCCTGCGCGCGGGGGCCCGAGGAGGGGCGATCGGAGGAGGTCGTCATGGGGTCTTGAGTATGCGCGGGGCGCCGCCTCCGGGTCGGCGGCAGGGGCAAAAAGCACAACAGGCGGTCGCCTTGTCAGCGGCCCGCCTGTCGGATCGTAGGAGGCGGCCGAAGTTCCCGCCTTGCCTCACACCAGGTGCAGACGCCTCCGAGGCCTCCGGGGCCTCAGCGCAGGCCGGCCACGTAGTCGGCCACCGCGCGGATCTCGCGGTCGTTCAGCTTGGAGGCGACCTGCGTCATCTGCACGCTGTTCTTGCGGACGCCGTCGCGGAAGGCGGTGAGCTGGGCGGCGGTGTAGTCGGCATGCTGGCCGGCAATGCGCGGGTACTGGGCGGGGATGCCGGCGCCGTTGGGCGAGTGGCAGCCGGCGCAGGCGGCGATGCTGCGGTCGGCAATGCCGCCGCGCCAGATGCGCTCACCCAGGGAGACCAGCTCCTTGTCCTTGGCGAAGCCGGGCTTGGCCTTCTGGGTGGAGACCCAGGCGGCGATGTTCTTCATGTCGGCGTCGGACAGGCCGGCGGCAAGGCCCTGCATGACGGGGTTGGCGCGCTTGCCGGACTTGAACTCGGCCAGCTGCTTGGCCAGGTAGTCGGGGTGCTGGCCGGCCAGCTTGGGATAGGCGGGGCCGGAGTTGCCGTCGGCGCCGTGGCAGGCGGCGCACACCGCGGTGTAGCGCGCTTCGCCGGCGGCCAGGTCGGGCTTGGCGGCGGCGGCCTTGGCGGGTTGGGCCTTGGCGGGGGCGGAAGCAGCTTCTGCCTTCGCAGGTGCCGGGGTACTTGCCGGGGTGTTCGCCAGGGAGGGCATCACGGGCGCCGCCAGCAGGGCAGCCACGAGCAGGGAAGCGTGCAACTTCATGGTCGGTTCTAGGGATAGGCGCAAAACCCCCGGATTCTACAATGCTGCCCATGACTGCCGCCCCGGGCCCGACCCGCCCCCTCTCCGCCGGCCCCGCCGGCGACACCGGACCCGTGACCCCCGTACAGGCACTGGGCTGGATGCACACCGCCCGTTTCCTCACCACCGCGCCCCGGCTGGAGTTCCTGCCGGACCACCCGCATGCGGAGATCGCCTTCGTCGGCCGCTCCAACGCCGGCAAGTCCACCTGCATCAACACCCTCACCCAGCAAAAGCGCCTGGCCTTCGCCTCCAAGACACCGGGCCGCACCCAGAGCATCAACCTGTTCTCCCTGGGCAAGCAGGGCACGACCGACGCGGTGCTGGCCGACCTCCCCGGCTACGGCTACGCCGCGGTGCCCAAGCAGGACAAGCTGCGCTGGCAGCAGGTGATGGCCAACTACCTGATCACCCGCCCGCACCTGCGCGGCGTCGTACTTTTGTGTGATCCGCGCCACGGCCTGACCGAGCTCGACGAGATCCTGCTGGAAGTGATCCGCCCCCGGGTGGAGCAGGGCCTGAAGTTCCTGGTCCTCCTGACCAAGGCCGACAAGCTCAATCGGCAGGAGGCCAACAAGGCCCTCTCGATTACCCGCTTGCAGGCCGGCGGCGGCGAGGTCAAGCTGTTTTCGGCCCTCAAGAAGCAGGGCGTCGGCGAAGTGGCCCAGCTGCTCTGGCAGTGGGCCCATGACGGGGACGCCCCGTCCTCCACCGGCGCAAGCGGCGACGGGCCGGAACCCGAACCCGAAGCCGACCCTACCGACGCATGATCCAGACCTACCCGCTCGCCCTCCCCCACGGCATCACCCTCGACTGCCGGGCGGCCGGCGAACCGGGCAGGCCGCTGCTGGTCTTCCTCCACGGATTCCCCGAGGCGGCCTTCGTCTGGGACGGGCTCCTCGAACATTTCTCCCGGCGCGAGAACGGCGGCTACCGCTGCGTGGCGCCCAACCTGCGCGGCTTCGCCGGCTCCAGCACGCCCGAGGCGGTGGAGGCCTACCGGGTCAGGCATCTGGTGCAGGACATCGCGGCCCTGGTCGCGATCGAGGGCCAGGGTCGGCCCGCCGAGGCGGTGGTGGCGCACGACTGGGGCGGCGCGGTGGCCTGGGCCCTCGCCAACCGGGAGTCGGCCGAGCGCCCGACGGTGCTGCGCAAGCTGGCCATCTTCAACTCGCCCCACCCCGGCACCTTCTGCCGCGAGCTGCGGGACAACCCGCGCCAGCAGGAAGCCAGCGCCTACATGAATTTCCTGGTCCGGCCCGATGCGCCCACCCTGCTCGGGGCCAACGACCATGCGCGCCTGTGGCCCTGGTTCCAGGAAGCGGACGGCCAGCAGCCGGACTGGATGGACGAGGCGACGCGCGACCAGTACCGGGCGATCTGGCGCGGCGGCCCGGGCCTGGCCGGCGGCTGCCGCTACTACGCGGCCTCGCCGATGCGGCCGCCCACGCCGCAGGACCCGGGCGCCGCGGGCGTGAACCTGCCCGACGAGCTGCTCACCGTGGGCCTGCGCACCCTGGTGCTGTGGGGCATGAAGGACGCGGCCCTGCTGCCCGAGCTGATCGACGGCCTGGACCGCTGGGTGCCGCGCATGACCCTGCACCGCCTGCCCGAGGCCAGCCACTGGCTGGTGCACGAGCGGCCGCAGCAGGTGATCGGGCACCTGGAAGCTTTCCTCGCGGGGGACTGAGGGAAAGACCTGCCGTCACGGCGACGCGACTGCAGGCCTTGGGCGGGCCATGCGCGGACCCTTGTCTCTGGGACGCTAATAGAGGCTGGCTTCGCCCGAGGGCCGCGTCTTGAAGCGCTTGTGGACCCAGAAGTACTGCGCCGGCATCGCGCGCACCTGCTGCTCGATCCAGGCGTTCATGCGCGTCGCGTCCGCCACCGGGTCCTCGGTGGCAAAGCCCTCGATCGGCGGCAGGTAGGTCACCACATAGCCCTGGCCGCCGGGCAGCAGCCGGGCGATCACCGGCTGCACCGCCATGCCCAGGCTGCGCGCCAGGCGCGAGGGCGCCACCAGCGTCGCCGCGGTCACGCCCATGAAGGGCACGAAGGCGGCGTCGCGGCTGCCGAAGTCCATGTCGGGCAGGTTGAAGAAACCGAAGCCCCGGCGCACCGCGCGCACCAGCGGGATCGCGCCGTCGGTGCGCGAGAACAGCTCGGTATTGCCATGGCGCAGGCGGGCGCGGCGCATGGCGGCGTCGATCACCGGCTGCGTCTGCGGCTGGTAGATGGAGGCGAGCCCGCGGCGGATGTTCAACTGGGTGGCCACGCCGGCCACGTCGAGGCCGACGAAGTGCGGCACCAGCCACATCACCGGGCCCTGGTGGCGGTCGGCGAAGCCGGGGTCGCCCTCGACCCGGATCAGGCGGCGCAGGCGGGGCACCGGCGCGAACCACAAGAGGCCGCGCTCGAGCACGCTGCGGCAGTACCAGCCGAAGACCTCGCGGCCCAGCGCCAGGCGTTCGGCTTCGCTCTTCTCGGGGAAGCACAGGGCCAGGTTGCGCAGGGTGACGCGCCGGCGCGAACCCAGGAAGCGCCACAGCAGGCCGCCCATGGCCTGACCGATGGCCGCCTGCCATGCCAGGGGCAGCCAGTGGAACAGCCAGAGGAAAGCCAGCAGGGCGTAGCCGCCCGCCAGGGACAGGCCCTGGCGCAGGGGGGACCGGGCGCTCACGCGGCGCCTCCGGGGCCCTGGGCCGAACCGGCGCCTGTGCTGGCGCCTGCGCCGGGGCTTGCGCCAGTGCCGCCTTCCTGCTGCCGCGGCTGCTTGTAGCGGTTGTAGCTCCAGAGGTACTGCTGCGGGCACTCGCGCACCAGGCGCTCCATCTCGCGGTTGATCTGCGCGACGGCCAGCTCGAGGTCGGCGGCCAGCGGGGCTTCCAGCTCGCGGCAATGCAGCCGGTAGCCCCGGCCACTGGCCAGACGCTCGCCCCAGACCAGGCGCACCTCGGCACCCGTCTGCAAGGCCAGGCGCGCGGCCAGCGTCATGGTGTAGGCCGGCCTGCCGAAGAAGGGCGACCACAGGCCCTGGCCCTCGGGCGGCACCTGGTCGGGCAGCAGGCCGACGGCGCGGCCCTCGCGCAGGGCCTTGATCATCTGGCGCACGCCCGACAGGTTGGTGGGCACGGCGGCGAGGCCAGGCCGGTCGCGAGAGGCGGCCACCAGGGGCGCCAGCCAGGCCTTGCGCGCGGGGCGGAACAGGACGGTGAGCGGGCCATGGGCCGCCAGGTGGCGGCTGGCCAGCGCCTGCGCGGTCACCTCGAAGCAGCCCAGGTGGGGCGTGAGAAACAGCACGCCCCGGCCCGCGGCATAGGCGCGGGTGACGGACTCGAGGTTGTCCCATTCGACCGGCGCCGGCGCGCCGAACCACAGCCGGGGTGTCTCGGCCACCATCTGGCCGATCCCGGCCACCGCCGGCCGGACCTGCGGCCAGGCGTAGCCGGCCTGGGCCGCGTTGACGACGAAGCGCCGGCGCCAGGCGGGCGAGAGCGCCCACACCCCCCAGCCCAGGGCTGTGCCCAGCGCATGTAACAGGCGCAGGGGCAGGCGGGCGAGCAGGCGGAAGAGGACCGTCATCGGCAGGGTGGGAGGGTTGACGGGGTCGGGGTGGACGGATGGAGGGGGACAGGCGATAGAATCGCGGAGTCGCCGAGTTATTGAACTACTTGCAGGGCGACGTTAAACAACCACTGCTAAAGCGTTCGCCGAAGCTCCAGCGAAGGCAACGCGCCCTTCAACCAGAACGGAGTATCTCAAATGGCGAACGACTATCTCTTCACCTCCGAATCCGTGTCCGAGGGCCACCCCGACAAGGTGGCCGACCAGATCTCGGACGCGATCCTCGACGCAATCTTCACCCAGGACCCGCGCTCGCGCGTGGCCGCCGAGACGCTGACCAACACCGGTCTGGTCGTGCTGGCCGGCGAGATCACCACCAACGCCCACGTCGACTACATCGAGGTCGCG
>CAZCTU010000068.1:0-7642 GCA_964501495.1 uncultured Ramlibacter sp. | reverse complement strand
GCCACCTACGGCAACGCCGGCTGGATGCGCGAGCAGGTGTGCAAGTACATGTGCCCCTACGCCCGCTTCCAGAGCGCCATGTTCGACAAGGACACGCTCATCGTCAGCTACGACGCCGCGCGCGGCGAGCCGCGCGGCACCCGCGGCCGCAAGGACGATTTCAAGGCCAAGGGCCTGGGCTCGTGCATCGACTGCGAGCTGTGCGTGCAGGTCTGCCCCACCGGCATCGACATCCGCAAGGGCCTGCAGTACGAGTGCATCGGCTGCGCCGGCTGCATCGACGTCTGCGACACGGTGATGGACAAGATGAACTATCCGCGCGGGCTGATCAAGTTCACCACCCAGCACGCCCAGTCGCAGGGCTGGGACTCGCCGCGCATCCTGCGCCACATCCTGCGCCCGCGCGTCCTCGTCTACGGCACCCTGCTGGGCGCCGTCGTGCTGGCGCTGGGCATCAGCCTCGCCCTGCGCACGCCGTTCAAAGTCGACGTGGTCCGAGACCGCGCCGCCCTGGCCCGCATCGCCGCCGGTGGCAAGATCGAGAACGTCTACCGGCTGCAGGTCATGAACGCCACCGAGCAGGCCCAGACCTACCGTCTCGCCGCCGAGGGCCTGCCGGGCCTGTCCCTGGCCTCGGACGAGGCAGTGACCGTGGAAGCAGCCCAATCCCGCTGGGTCGCGGTGCGGCTGCAGGTGCCCTACGGGTCGGCCGAGCCAGGCTCGCACCCCATCCAGTTCCGCATCGCCGCAGAGGGCGGCGCCACCGTCACCGAGAAGTCGGTCTTCCTCATGCCCCGCTGAGCCCCGCTGACGCCAGCCGCCCCATCCTCCGAAAGGTCCCTGCCATGAACCCGTCCAACGCCCCGGACCGCCCCGCCGATGCCGAGCCTCAGCCCTGGTGGCGCCACGGCCATGTCTGGCTGGTGATCGGTGGCCCTGCCGTCGTCGTGGTTGCCAGCGTCGTGACCCTGGTGCTGGCGCTGCGACAGCCCGACCCGGTGCTGGCCGGTGACGCCTACCGCAAGGGCGTCCAGGTCGACCGGGCCCTCGCCCCGGCCGAGGAAGGGGAGGGCGCCCGGGCCCTGATGCCTGCGCTGCAGGGCCGCAACCATGCGGTTTCCCCTAGTCCTCCCGCCGCCGCGTCGGGCGCGCGCTGAGTTAATCTCCTGGTCAACACGACAAGTACATTGGAGACGCGCCCATGGGAAAAATCCTGATGGTGGTGGCCTGGCCCGCCTTCCTGGCCTCCTGCATCCTGGAGGCCCTGGTGTTCGCGCTGATCGATCCGCTCGACCTCACCTGGGGCCAGGCGCAGCTGGGCTGGTCACGGCAGGCGGTCTACACCCTGGCGTTCTTCGTGTTCTGGGGGGTGGTGGCCATGGCGGCCTCTCTCGCCCTCATCCTCTCCCGCACCGGCAGCGCCCCGGCGGGTGCGGCCGAGGCCCACTGAAGGCCCGCACAGGCCCGCCGGGAACCGGTCAGGCGGCGCGGGGACACCCCCGCACGCGGACCTCCCGCCGGGGCCAGCCCCTGCAGCCCGTCCCCGGAAGCGCCGGCGGCTTGTGCTGTAATTTGAGGGATTCCTTCCCTCGACCGTGCTTGAGCCCTCCCTGAATCCTGCCGATGCCGCCAGCCGACTGGCGGCCCTGCTCGATGCGGCCATGGACGCCATCCTGAGCGTCGACGAAGCCGGCCGCATCGTCATGTTCAACCGCGCCGCCGAGCAGACCTTCGGCTGGCGGGCCGACCAAATCCTGGGCCAGCCGCTCGAAGTCCTCATTCCCGAGCGCTATCGCGGCGTCCACGGCGCCCATATGCGCCAGTTCGCCGCCACCGGCGTCACCACCCGCCGCAAGGGCGGCCAGGGCGGCGGCGAGGACGTGGTGCTCTGGGGCCTGCGCGCCGACGGCAGCGAGTTCCCGATGGACGCGTCCATCTCCCAGATCGACACCCATGGCGGCAAGCTGTTCTCCGTCATCGCCCGCGACGTCACCGACCGGGTCAAGGCGCGCCAGGACCTGGCCCGCTTCGCCACCGAGGCCGCCGCCATCCGCGAGCAGGAAAAAAGCCGCGTCGCCCGCGAGCTGCACGACGAGCTCGCGCAGTCGCTCACCGCGCTCAAGATGGACGCCACCTGGGTGCGTCAGCAGCTGGCCGCCCAGGCGCCTGGCGCCACGCTCACCCCCAAGATCGAGGGCATGCTGGCCCTGCTGGACGACGGCGTGGCTGCCACCCGCCGCATCGCCGCCGACCTGCGGCCGCTGGTGCTCGACGACCTGGGCCTGGTGCCGGCCATCGAGTGGGTGGTGCAGAACTTCAGCCAGCGCCATGGCGTGCCCTGTCACCTGGACATCGACGAATCGCTTCACCTTGACGAGCCCTACGCCACCGCGGTGTTCCGCATCGTCCAGGAGTCGCTGGTCAACGTCGCCAAGCACGCCCGCGCGACCCAGGCCTGGGTCCGCGTCGCGCGGGAAGAGGGCCAATGCCCCGCGCCCGGCGGCAGCGGCCGCAGGGTCGACTGCATCGTGCTGCAGGTGCGCGACGACGGCGCCGGCTTCGATGCCGGCGCGGCCCGCAAGCCCCAGTCGCTGGGCCTGATCGGCCTGCGCGAGCGCGCCCAGCTGCTCGAGGGGCAGGTGCGCATCACCTCGGCCCTCGGCGCGGGCACCACGGTGGAGGCCAGGCTGCCGGTTCCGCCCTCTGCTCCCATCCCCGGAGGCGCCGCCGCATGATCCGCATCGTCCTGGCCGACGACCACGCCATCGTCCGCGAAGGCCTCAAGCACATCCTCGCGCATGTGCCCGACTTCGAGGTGGTGGGCGAAGCGGCCGACGGCCACGAGGTGCAGCGCCTGGTGCGCGAGCTGGCCTTCGACCTGCTCGTGCTGGACCTGTCCATGCCCGGGCGCAGCGGCATGGAGCTGGTCAAGTGGGTCCATGCCGAAAAGCCCAAGGTGCGCATTCTGGTCCTCAGCATGCACCACGAGACCCAGTACGCGGTGCGGGCCATCAAGTCCGGCGCCTCCGGCTACCTCACCAAGGAAAGCGCTCCGGGCGAACTGGAGCACGCGCTGCGCAAGATCGCCGCGGGCGGCGCCTATGTGAGCGCCGAAGTGGCCCAGGCCCTGGCCCTGGGCGCCATGCCCGACGCCGAGCGCCCGCCGCACCAGACCCTGTCCACCCGCGAGTTCGAGGTCTTCCAGCGCCTGGTGGCCGGCGAGTCGGTCACCGACATCGCCGGCACCCTGCACCTCTCGGTCAAGACGGTGAGCACCCACAAGTCCAACCTCATGGGCAAGCTGGGCTTGGCCAGCGCCCCGGACCTGGTGCGCTACGCCATCCGCCACGGGCTGGCGGACGTCGGGCGGCCCTGAACCCTTCAACCCTGCTCCATCCGGCGCACCCGGATGCCAGCCCCTGAGTCCAGGGGCGGTGGGCGGCACCCCATTGCCCGGTCCATTCGGTTTCGGCCTCCCTGGGTTTCGAAAAAGGGGGTGGAGATAAAAAGTCCTTTTAATTCATTGACTTGCGATCGCATTTCTCTTAGCATACAAAAAAGTATCTTAGGAGAATCGCGTGCCGGAATGGCGCTTCTACGGACGTACCGAGCCCCTTGACGAGTTGCGCCGTCTGCTCGAGGCCGGCCGCTGGTTCTTCTGCCGCATCGAGGGGCGCCGGCGCATCGGCAAGACCACCCTTTTGGGCGAACTCGCCCGGCAGGATGGCGACATGGGCCAGCGCCTCGTTTACATGCAGGTGCCCGATTCGGATGAGCGGGACGTGGCCTATACCTTTGCCCAGAGTCTGGCCCGCTGCGAACAGGAAGCGGTCCGGGGCCTGGCCGGCCCGGTGCGCGATTTCCCGATGATGGCTCAGGCCATCGGCAAGCTTTGCGAAGCCGGTTTCATCGTGGTGCTCGACGAGTTCCAGTACTTCACCCGCAGCAAGCTCCATCCCTTCAACTCCTTTCTACAGGCCGAGGTCGATCGACTGCGATCCGCGCAATTGCGCCGCGGTGGCCTGTTCGTCCTGGGCTCCTTGCAGTCAGAGATGAACGCCCTGCTCGACGACCGGGCAGCGCCCCTGTACGGGCGCGTCACTGCCCAGGTTCGCCTGGACCACTGGGACTTCGAGGACCTGCTGTCTGTCTTCGCTGGCCAGGGTATCGGCCAACCTTCGCAGTGGCTCACGTTGTGGACCTTCTTCGAAGGCGTGCCCAAGTTCTATCACGATGCATATGAGCAGGGCCTGTTCGGTGTGGGGCCAGCCGAGTTCGCGTCCGAGTTGCTTCGGCGCATGTTCGTCCGAAGCTCCAGTCCCTTGTCCGAAGAAGCCGACACCTGGTTCCTGCGCGAGCTGCGTGGCAAGGCCGTCTCGGTGTTGCATTACCTGGCCAGCCACCCGGGGTGCAACCATTCGGACATCGTCGCCGCACTCGCCGACGACGAGAAAGGTCCATTGGGAACGCATGTCGCGCGCCTGGTCGAGCGTTACCGGATGGTCGATCGGCTGCAGCCGGTGTTCTCGGACAGCAAGAGCCGCAACGCTCGCTACTACGTCGCGGACAACTTCCTCCAGGCCTGGCTGTCCGTGGCCAAGCCCGCGCGGGAAGAAGCGCGCCTAAGGCCGCTTGAGAAAGTCCTGCCGACGGCCCTGCGCCGCATGGAAACCCTGGAGGGCGCGGCCTTCGAAAAGCTGGTGCGGTCCCTCCACCTGGAGGCCTCCCGCAAGGGGCGCGGCGACTTCGATCTGTCCCGGCTTCAATTGGGCTACTGGAACCGTCCGCGTGACGCAGCAAAGGCGATCGAAATCGACCTGGTCGCGCTGGATGAGCCCAATCAGGTGGTCCGCTTTGGTTCGTGCAAGCGGGCGGCGACGGCGCATGATCTGCCGGGCTTAGAGCGGCATGTCCAGGCCTTTCTGCAGGCCGCGGGACACAAGCATTTGGCGCACTGGCGTCGGGAAATGGTGCTCTTCTCGCCGGTCTTCAGCCCTGAGGAGCGGGCGCATTACCAATCCAAGGGCTACGGGGTCCGCGACCTGTCCGACTACGCCGCCTTGATAGGGTCTGCGATACCTGCCGCCTAGGCATATTCCTAGGCCTCTTCCGGACGATTCCGAGGCCGAGTTTCAGGCTGGGCCGATGGCCGCCGAGCCCGGGCCCGGGCACAGTCGAGCCATGAACTCCAGCGCCAGCCCCCGCGTGTTTCTCGCCGACGATTCCGGCGCGATCCGCGCCCGCGTCGCGGCCCTGCTGGACGCGCACCACCTGCCGGTGATCGGGGAGGGCACCAGCCCCGAAGCCTGCATCGCCGGCATCCTGGCCAGCAGGCCCGAGGTGGTGGTGCTCGACGTCCAGCTCGAGGGCGGCACCGGCCTGCAGGTGCTGCAGGCAGTGCGCGCCGCCAACCCCGGCATCGCCTTCGTCGTCTTCAGCAACAACGCCGGCCCTGCCTACCGCAAGCGCTACCTCGGAGAGGGCGCCGCCGGCTTCCTCGACAAGAGCGTCGACTTCGAGCAATTGCCCGCCGCCATCCAGGCCGCCGCCCCGCACTGAGCCCTTCCTTCGACCGTGCCCCGTCCCTACCGACCTGAAGATTCCAAGGACCCTGCCATGACCGAACTCGCCACCGCCCCCGTCCGCGTCGTCGCCCGCGCCGCCGCCCGCGACACCGCAGGCAAGGGTCTCGCCAGGGCTGCCCAGCAGCCGACCGCCCTGCCCACCCTGTGCTCCAACTGCCACCTCAAGGACCTGTGCCTGCCCTGCGGCCTGGAGGAGCCCGACCTCGAGCGCCTGGACGACCTGCACTTCGGCCGTCGCCGGGTCAAGGCGGGCGAGACGCTTTATCACGCCGGCGAGCGCTTCCAGTTCGTGTACGCGGTGCGCTCGGGCACCTTCAAGTCCAGCCTGGCCCTGGCCGACGGCCGCGAGCAGGTCTCGGGCTTCCACATGGCCGGCGAGCTGATGGGGCTGGACGGCGTGGCCAACGGCCACCATGCCAGCGGCGCGACTGCGCTGGAGGACGCCGAGGTCTGCGCCATCCCGCACGCCCACCTCAACGACCTGGCCCGCACCAGCACCGAGATGCAGCTGGTCATGTCCCGCCTCATGAGCCGCGAGATCGTGCGCGAGCACAGCCTCATGATGCTCCTGGGCAGCATGAACGCCGAGGAGCGCCTGGCGGCCTTCCTGCTCAATCTCTCGCAGCGCCTCAAGGCCCGTGGCTACTCGCCGCACGAGTTCCACCTGCGCATGTCGCGCGCCGAGATCGGCAGCTACCTGGGCATGAAGCTGGAGACGGTCAGCCGCACCTTCTCGGCCTTCCAGCAGCAGCGCCTGCTCGAGGTGGACAAGCGCCACATCCGCATCATCGACCTGGAGGGGCTGACCCGGGCTTTCCAGCCCCAGGCCCACTGAGCGCAGGCCGGGGCCCTGTCGGGGCGCGCCTACAGTCCTTCGTTTGACCCGCGTCAACACAGGACCGGCGGCCACGGCCCAAGATGGCGCCCTGGGTGCCGTCTGCCCGGAATCCCCTCCACCGCTCTCCCATCACCGCGAGGTCTTCACCATGTTCAAGCGCATCCTCCTGGCCACTGACGGCTCCGCCGCCTCCGAACACGCCGCGACCCTGGCCCTGTCCCTGGCCCGCCAGAACGGCGCCACCGTGACCGCCCTGTACGTGGTGGACCCCTATCCCTTCCTGGGCGTGGGCGAGGTCAACCCCATGGGCTTCGACGCCTACATGGCCGCGGCCCGCGAGCAGGCCGCGCAGGCCCATTCGCAGATCCTGGGCAAGGCGGCCGAGGGCGGCGCGCCCGTCACCGTCCACACCCGGGTGGTGGAGGACGCGGCGGTGATGGAAGGCATCCTGGACACGATCAAGCAGGACCAATGCGACCTCGTCGTCATCGGCTCGCACGGCCGCACCGGCCTGTCCCGCCTGATGCTCGGGTCGGTCGCCGCCAAGGTGGTGTCCCACTCGCCGGTGCCGGTGCTGGTCACCCGCTGAACCCTGCCACCGATTTCCCGCTTCCATCCCTCGGCCTGCATGACCCCTCCGAGCGCCCCATGACCACCATCTCGCGCGAGCTGTTACAGCGTTTCGACGTCAACGGGCCTCGCTACACCTCCTACCCGACGGCGGACCGCTTCGTCGAGGCCTTCACCGCCGACGACTACGCCCACGCCCTGCGCCAGCGTGGCGCCCAGCCCTCGACCCTGCCGCTGTCGGTGTACGTGCACCTGCCGTTCTGCGCGTCGCTGTGCTACTACTGCGCCTGCAACAAGATCATCACGCGCCACCACTCGCGCGCCAGCGAGTACCTGGACCTGCTCCAGATCGAGCTGGACCTGCAGGTCGCCCAGCTCGGGCGCGGGCAGGCGGTCAGCCAGCTGCATCTGGGCGGCGGCACGCCCACCTTCCTCTCCGACGAGGAGCTGGCCCGCCTGATGGCCATGCTGCGCGGCGCCTTCACCCTGGCCCCGGGCGGCGAATACTCGATCGAGATCGACCCCCGCACCGTCGACGCCACCCGCCTGAAGGCGCTCTGGAAGCTCGGCTTCAACCGCCTGAGCTTTGGCGTGCAGGACTTCGACCCCGAGGTCCAGAAGGCGGTGCACCGCATCCAGCCTGCCGAAC
>CAZCTU010000067.1:0-7658 GCA_964501495.1 uncultured Ramlibacter sp. | reverse complement strand
GCAACTTCCAGGGCTACAGCACCCAGCCCGATTGCGACCTGATCGCCCTGGGCGTCTCGGCCATCGGCCGGGTCGGCCCGAGCTACAGCCAGAACGCCAAGGACCTGGACGAGTACCGCGACATGCTGCACCACGGCCAGCTGCCGGTGGTGCGGGGCCTGTCGGTCACCCGCGACGACCTGGCGCGCCGCGCCGTCATCATGGCGCTGATGTGCCAGGGCCAGGTGGTGTTCGAGGCGATCGAGCTGGCCTGGATGCTCGACTTCCGCCAGTACTTCTCGGCCGAGATGGTGCAGGTGTTGAAGCTCGCCGAGCAGGGCCTGGTGAAGGTGTCGGACACCGGCATCGAGGTCACCGCCGAGGGCTGGTACTTCGTGCGCGCGGTGGCCATGGTCTTCGACCGCTACCTGCAGGCCGACCGGCACCGCAGCAAGTTCTCGCGCATTCTCTGAGGCGCCTGACCGGCCGATGTCTGCCACGCTCGTTCTCACCGCCCTGGCCATGGGCCTGGCGGCCACGCCGCATTGCGCGGCGATGTGCGGCGCGGCCTGCGCGGGACTGACCGGCACCGGCCAGCGGCGAGCGAGCGGTGAGCCCGGTGAAACCGACTTGCCCCAGCGCGCGGCGCTGGCCGCCGCGCCCGCTGCGGCGCCGGGCGCCGGGTCGCCCACGCGCAGCGCCCTGACCGGCACCGTCATCATCCTGCGCGAGGTCGCGACCGACCGCCGCACCCTCGCCTTCCACGCCGGCCGCATCGCCGGCTACAGCCTGGCCGGCGCGCTGGCCGCCCTGGCCACGCAAGGCCTGGCCCTGCTCACCGCCCAGGGCGGCGCCCTGCGGCCGCTGTGGACCCTGTTCCACCTCTTGGTGCTGGCCTGGGGCCTGTCCCTGCTGGTACTGGCCCGCCAGCCCGACTGGGCGCAGCGCGCGGGCCTGCAGCTGTGGGCGCGCCTGCGGCCCTACGTGCAGCGCAGCGGCGGCCTGTTCGTGGCGGGGGCGCTCTGGGTCTTCATGCCCTGCGGCCTGCTCTGGTCCGCGCTGCTGGTGGCCTCGCTCACCGCCAGCCCCTGGGAAGGCGCGCTGGCGATGGTCGCCTTCGCCATGGCCAGCAGCCTGGGCCTGTTCCTGGTGCCGGCCCTGATGGCCCGCCTGCGCAGCGCGCAGCGCCCCGGCAAGGACTGGGGCACCCGCCTCGCCGGCGCGGTGCTGGTGGCCGCCGCCCTGGCCGCGCTGGGCATGGACCTGGGCCGGCAGATTCTCGACTACTGCCTCTGACCGGGGACCCTCAGTCGGCTTTCGGCAGCTTGGCCCCGACATCGGGCAGGCGCCAGAAGCTTCCCTCCCGGCGCCCCAGGAGCGCGAGCTCCTGCGGGGTATCGACGAGCCATACGACACCGCCGATGTGCGGCCCATGGTCCCTTCCGAGCAGGCGCCGTGACAGGGGCGGCGTGGCCAGTGGATCCTGGGTCATGACGAGCGCGCCCAGCACGTCGAGGACCTGCGCATCGTCGCCGACCCGCCGGGCATCCGTCGCGAAGGCTTCCAGGGACGGCGGGGCGCCACCCCCCAGCCTGGCCAGGATCGCCTCGCGAAGCGCGGGCCCGACACTGGGACGCAATTGTTCCTGGGCGAAAGCCCGGATCGCCAGCACGTCCTGCCACGCCTGGGGGGCCGTGTCGCGGGACGGCATGGTGCTGGGGTCCCTCGTCCGCTCCCAGAGCTGCACGATTTGTGCATCGGTCACCCAAAAGAATTGTCTGTCGGCGATGACGGCGATGTGGTCCAGGCGTTGCCGCATTGCGTTGGGCCTGGCGACGGCGTCTCGCGGCGCCGGTGGCAGTTCCAGGGTGCCCAGCACTGCCGACCAATGCGCGAGGCGCGCTGCATCGTTCTGGGTCCGGTAGATATTGCCCGCTGCCGTGGCCCGAAACGCCGCAGCGAAGTCCCAGTGCTCCTGGCCCGGCGCGAAGGGTGGCAGCGAGATCCAGTTGCAGAACCTGCGGAAAGTGGCGGGATCGTTGAACAGTCCGTCCCGCTTGATCAAGGTTGCCATCTGCTTGACCCGCACCACCCTGAGCTGATCGGCCGGTGTTGGCACCCCGCAGGTCGGGGTGGGGGTCGCGATCGCACCGAACACGATGTCGAGTTGGACCTCTTTGGGCAGGAATTGGACCAGCATTTCCCAGGCCCAAAGGTGTCGACGGAAGCCGGTCACGCTGGGCTTTTTCCCCCATCCCAGCTCGACGAAGGGCGTGGGATCCAGCAAGTCCCAGTGCACCCTGGCCCTGACCTCGTCAGGCAGGTAGGCATGGGCCACCTGCACGGGCACTTCGAGCATGGCTAGCCAACGTCGGCGGCCGCCGGTTCGCGAAACGGGCGCGCCCAGGCGCTCCATGTCGATCGCCTCGGCCCAGGACGCCCGGCGCTGGGCGGGCGTCATGTGCTCGTGGTGGGCCATGAGGTGAAGGCCGTAGAGTTCGCGCCTTTTCTCGAACTCACGGGTCGGGCAACCGGTGCCGGGCAGGGCGGACTCGGTTTTCGTGGACGCCAGGTCCCGGGCCCGGGCCTCGGCCGACATCAACCCGATCAGCACCTCCATCTGGGTCAGGCGCACCGCGCGCGCCTGGTCATGGGCCTCCTGCCCCTGCGACTTCGCAGGAAAGCTGCCGACCTCGAAGGCCTGTGACAGCGCGCTTCGACGCTCGGCCTCCGAGCATGTGCCGTACCAGGCCTGGAGCGCGGCCCTGCGTTCCGCCCGGGCGGTGTTCCAGGCCTCCGAGCGCCAGGGCACTTGCGGAAAGGTCGCCGGGTTGAGCGCGGCCAGCCCAGCGGCCCGAACCGCTTGCGGATTTTGCGGCGCCACGGCCGCCGTCGGCGCAGCGGGGAGGGGGTGGGCGCCTGAGGCCGGATGAACGCCAGGCGCTGCCGGTGCAGATGCAGATGCAGATGCAGGCAGTGAGGAGGCCAGGGGCGCTGCCGGGTCGCCGGTCCCGGGGGCATGCGGCATGGAGTGCGCCATCGCCCGGTCCTGCGCCATCCGCAGCCCGGGCTGCGTGGCCGACTTGCTCTCGCCATCGGGCCGGGCCGGCGAAGGCGACGCGGTCCGCGCGGTGCGTCGCCGGGTCGCGGGCGCTTGCTGCTGCCCCGCCGCGTCCGACGCGGCACCTGCCGCGCCTGCGTCTATCGGAGCGGCTGCTGCTGCGGGGGCCGGACGCTCATAGGGCGTGCTGCGGTGCTTCGCTTCGCCGACGCGCGCCCGGCGCCAGGCGCCAGGGGCACTGCCTTCACCGGTTTCACCGGTGGCCGTGGCGGGACCTCTTGCCGCCGCTGCAGCGCCCGGCGCGGGGGGCGCTGGGTCCGCAGCAGGCGGCTGGATCGGCGCCGTGCCGGCCGTGGACGGTCGGAGCGCGGCGGGTGAGGCTGCGCGGGGCGTTGCGCCGAAAGTGGCATTTCGGAAATAGGACATGGTGGACGGCGTTCCTGGAGTGGTGGGTGAAAGGGCCCCAGGCTCCGGCGGCTTCATGCGCACGCCATGCTTGCCGTGTCGCACCCTCCGCAGGCTGGAGGCCGCGCGAGGGTGTCACGAAGCCGCGCCGGCTTTGTCCCGGGCCGCTGACTTCCGGGACGGGTTCCGCCAGGATCGGCAGCGCGCGCGGTCGCAGGCGGAATGGCGGAGCAGGAAGGAAGCAGGGAGGCGGCCTTCTCGTCAAAACTCCCCGTCGTCCGGGTTCAAGACCCAGTCGGAACCCCGGCGCGAACGCGCGATCACGGCCGGATCACTGGAGCTAAGCAGTTGCACTGCGCGCCCGCTGTGTCCGTAGCGGCCGCCCAGAGGGCCCGTCACGCGGGCCTCGCCGGTCGCCATCGCAGGTCCCAGGATCCTGGCGGCCGTGGCCTGCAGGATTTGCTGGTGGGTCCCCGGCAAGTGGCCCCCGCCCAGGGGGCTTGGCGGGGTGGATGGATCCACCTCACCGGGGCCCGCCAGGGCGGCCTGGCGAAGCCCGGGGGAGATCATGCGGCGCAGCTGCCAAAGCGCCTCGGACCGGATGGCCAGGGCGTCCTCCCACACGCTCGGAGGCGAATCCGCGGGGGGCAAGGACGCCACGTCCATCGCCAGGTTCCAGAGCGTGTCTCCCGACTGCTGGCCAGCCACGATGCGCAGTTGGTCAGCCACTCGGACCAGCATGGCAATCTCGTCCAGCCTTTGCCTCATCGCGTTCGGCCTGGCGGCCGTGTCGCCAGGGGGCGCCGGCAGGGTCAGGGGGCCGAGCAGTCGCTGCCACTCGGCCGCCCGCTGGTCGGGGTCCAGCCGCATGTAGGTGATTTCCCAGACCCGGGCCCGAAGCGCAGCGGCGAACTCCCAGTGGTCCTGGCCCGGGGCGAAAGGCGGCAGCGTGATCCGGGACTGCAACGCGGCGCAGAGGTCCTGCTTGTTGGGCCCCCTGCTGAGGGGCTCGATCTGTGCGCAACGCCGGGCCCGGGCTCCTGCGGGCGACAGTGCCCCCATGAAGTGAGGCGTGCTGTTCCGGAGCAGGCCGATCACCAGTTCGATGCGCGCCTGGCTGGGCAAATTGTCGGTCACCGTCCGCCATTTCTCCAATCCCCAATAACGCGGCGAAGCCTGTGGCCCGGCGGCTCCGGGATGGGGGGACTCGATGACGAGTGCGGGGTCCAGAAGCTCGCCGAGGACCCCGGCCCTGGCGTCATCCTGCAGGTGCTCGAGGGCCACTTCGATGCGCAGCTTGCGGATCGCGTCCCAGCTGTTGAGGCTTGAGGACCGCGGGCGTTTGGCCTCCAGGTGATCCGGGTCGGTCGCTGCGTGAAAGGCCGAGCGCTGCTCGGCGGGTGTCATGTTCTCGTGGTGGGCGCCGAGACGCAGGCGGCACAGCGCGACGGCTTGCCGGAAGTCCCTCGGCTTGCAGCCGGAGCCGGGCAGGGCCCTGGCATGGTCGGTCGCCTCATCGAACTGATCGGCCCGTTCCTTTCGCGACATGAGTCCGATCAGTACGGACATCTGGGTCAGGCGGACGGCACGCGCCTGGTCGTGGGCCACCTGGCCTGCCGACGGCGCAGGAAAGGTGCGAGGGTCCAGGGCTTCATGCAGGAACTGGCGACGCTGCGCCGGGGAACACGTGCTCCACCAGGCCCGCAGCGCCGCGCTGCGCTCCGTCCGCGCGGCGCTCCAGGCGGCTGAGCCCCAGGCCGCTTGCGGAAACGTCGAGTGATCCAGGGCGGCGAGCGCCGCCGCCCGCAGGGTCGAGGCGGAGGGCGGGGCGGATGAAGAGGCGGAGGAGGCGGAGGCGGAGGAAGAGGAAGAGGAGGAAGAGGAAGAGGAGGGCGTCAAAGGGAGACCATCCGCCCGGTGATCATGCGGTGCGTCGGCCCACGCCGAGGGCTGCTCGGACTTGAGGTCGGCCCTGGTCCGGGTCCTGATTCCGCTCCTGCTGCCGATCGCCGTGCCGGGCTCGGAGCCAGTGTCCAACGGACGGTCATACGGTGTCCGCCGGTGGCCGGCCGCGCCGGCGCGTGCATGCCGCAGCGGACCGGTTGCACCGCCTGCGGAGGTCGAGGCGGGTGCCGGGCCGGGTGCGGGTGGGGCGGGGGTGTCCGCTGCGGGGTGTTCCCCACCGGCGGGGGGCGCGGCGCCAGGGACGACCAGGCGGGAGGGCGAGAGGGAAGGCGCGGGAGCGGATGGACGGGCGGGGAGCATGGCGGTTGGCTTCCTGGTGCGTGGACGGACGATGTGTCCTTGCCGCAGGGGGCCCCTGCGCGCGCGTATCCCACGCGCCGCGGCCTCTCCCGGACAAGGCCGCGCGAGGGTGGCACGAAGCCGCGCCGGCTCGGCCTCGGGCCGCTGACATCCGACCCGGGGCCCCACGCCCTCGCGGGATCGACGCCGCTCGTGAGGGGCGGCGCGACGCAACGAGGCTCAGGTTGCGCAGGGCGTCATCGCGTGGGCCAGCGCGGCACAGGGCTGGTGGGCGCCGCAGACTTGGTGTCACCAGCCGACGTTGCCCGCATGCCGCTCTCGCTGCTACTGCGACTACTGCCGCTGCCGCTGCCGCTGCTGCCGCCGCTCGCCGGGCTCGTACGGCTGAAACTGCGACCCGCCGCCGCCGCCGACGACGACGACGACGACGACGACGACGATGCGCGCTCCGCGGCTGGACCTGCCGCCGGGCCAGTCTCGTGCAGCTCGCGGGCGATGGCGTCGAGGTGGGCCACCGCCCTCTCCCCGGCCGGGTCCGTCACGATCGCTTCGCGAATGCGCCGCATCTGGTTCTCGAGCTCGGCCCGGGTGACGCCTCCGCTCGCAGTGAACAAGGGAGCCAGTGCCTTGGCCCGTGCCAGGAGCAGGACCAGGCGGTTGCGGTCGTGTCCCGCTTCGCCTGCGGCTCCATCCGCGGCCCAGTGCGTGACTTCCCTTTTCGCGGCTTCCTGGTCGGCGGGCGCAAGCTTGGGGTACGAATGAAGCGCGCCGGCCATGCAGGCCGCGATCTGGGCGTCCCAGCGCTCACAGCCGGGGGCGTGCTCCCTGATGAGTTCGGGATCCTGTGCCAGGGTCCAGTAGAGCATCGCCTGCGGGGCCGGGGTCGGTTCGACCAGGCTCTTCATCAACCCTCTGCGCAAGCCCAGGCCGTGGTCCCATCCATGAGCCGTCTCACGGCTCACGTATCGCTCCCGCGTGTCCACCGCGCGGCGCCAGACCCATTGCTGCTCCAGCGCGCTCATCCGGTCAAGGAGGGGTGCGATCGCCGCCCGGAAAAGGGGATCGATGTCGAGGTCGAAGGGTCGGTCCGGCGACGCGGGCCGGATCGGCATGCTGTCGATCACCCCTCGCAGCGCAGTCCCCAGGTTCGTGTTTTTCTCGTACGGGGCGGAAAGGATGGTCAAGTCCTTCTGGACGATGTGCAGCGCCTGCGCGCCCCGGGGCGAGGCCGGGAGCCTGTGCCAGGCCTGGCCAGCCCTGAGCGCCGCCGACACGAATGCAGCTCGCATGTCCTCCGAGAGACAGTCGCTGATCACGGAGAGCCTGATCCACCTCTGTTCCAGGTTTGCCACTCCCGCCGCCCCGTCGTCCAGCATGCTGACGGACTCGTCCAGCGCCAGCAGCCGTTGCACGACGTTGAACCGAGCCGTCTCAGACAGAAAGCCGAACAGGGTGTGGATCCGCGTCCTGTAGAGCCCGACGGCGGCTTCCCAGTGCCGCGGGCCGAGTCGGCCCGAAATGAGGGGATCCGGATTGAGCGCGTTGAACATGGCATCGGCCAGGGCCTGCTGGGGAAAGCGCAAGGCCAGGGCGTAGAGGCGGCAGCGTTCCAATTCGAGGCACCGCGCCGAGCCACTGCTCCGCCGGGCGGACTCTGGCAGCGTCGCATAGGAGAAGGCCCTGGCGAAGCTGGTCTGCAGCAGGCCATCCGTTGGCAGGAGCCCGTAGAGTGCGACGAGTTGCAGCCGGCGCTCCTCGAAGAGGGGGTGCGCGTTGAATTCGCTCGGCGAGAACGTGGCTGCGTCCACGACGGGAACGCCATAGGCCTGGAGTGCCTGGTCGCCTATGGCCTGGAATGCCTCGGGGCCGAGCCTCGAATAGTCGGTCGCGTACTGAACCACCCGGTCGATTTGCTCCTGGCTCCAGGGCAGGGGCCCCTCCTGCAGGG
>CAZCTU010000066.1:1823-7824 GCA_964501495.1 uncultured Ramlibacter sp. | reverse complement strand
CACGATGGACGGCGTGGTGCGCGCGCCCTCGCTGTTCTCGATGACGCGGGGGGTGTTGCCCTCCATGACCGAGACGCGCGAGTTGGTCGTGCCCAGGTCGATGCCGATGATCTTTCCCATGATTTCTCCTGTTGGGGCGGCCCGCCGCAGGGGCGGGCTCATAGCTTGAATTGGATTGGAGGTGCGGGCGGTGGCCGATGTTTCAAGTCGCGCCGCGCGCCGGGCCCGGTGTTTTTCAGCCCTGGGCCACGGTCACCAGGGCCGGGCGCAGCACCCGGTCGGCGATGAGGTAGCCCTTTTGCAGTACCGACACCACGGTGCCGGCTTCCTGCTGGCTGCCCTCGGGGCGGGGCACCATCGAGATGGCCTGGTGCTGGTGCGGGTCGAACTTGGCGCCGCCGGCGGGGTTGATCTCGAGCACCTTGCTGCGCTCCAGCGCGCTTTTGAGCTGGCGCAGGGTGGCCTCGGCGCCCTCGCGGATCTGGGCCGGGCTGGCGTCCTGGATGGCCAGGCCCGCCTCCAGGCTGTCGCACACCGGCAGCAGGCTCTCGGCAAAGGACTCGACCGCGAACTTGCGGGCCTTGGACATGTCTTCCTCGGCGCGGCGGCGGGTGTTCTGCATGTCGGCCTGGGCGCGCAGGTACTGCTCGGCCAGTTCGGCGTTCTTGGCCTGCAGCTCGGCGAGCTGGGCCTGGAGCTCGGCCACGGGGTCGGCCGGGGCGGGGGTCTCAGGAGGCAGGTTGTCCTGGGAGGCGTTTGTCTGGTTTTCGGACATGGACGGGGAGGGACAAGGGGACTCGTGGAGAGATGGGGCCAGTCACCCGGGTTTCAAGGGCGGCCCTTTCGGCCGGCCCATACGGGAGGGCTGCCAGGGTGGTACCGGGGCTGCGGGCGGAGGTCTCTCCGCTCGGGGGAGGGCGGGGGCAGGCCCCGCTCCCTCAAGGCGTCACGCTGGCGAGCCCCGCGAAGGCCCCGCAGGGTTTCACTCGACGGCGAGCAGCTCGACCGCGAACTCCAGGGTGGCGTTCGGGGGGATCACGCCGCCGGCGCCGCGGGCGCCATAGCCCAGCTCGGGCGGGATCAGCAGGGTGCGCTGGCCGCCGACCTTCATGCCGGCCACGCCCTCGTCCCAGCCGCGGATCACCATGCCGGCGCCCAGGTCGAACTGGAAGGGGTCGTTGCGGTCCAGGCTCGAGTCGAACTTGGCGCCGCGCTGGCCGTCCTTGGAGAGCCAGCCGGTGTAGTGCACGGTGACGTACTGGCCGGGCTTGGCTTCGGCGCCTTCGCCGACGACGGTGTCCTGGTATTGCAGGCCGGAGGGGGTGGTGTGCATCTGGGTCTCCTGAGGCAAAGCCGACCAGTGTAGCCGGGGAGACCTCAGCGGCTGGGCTGACCCGGGCGCTCAGGACGGGGCTCGAGGATGTCCCGGACTGTCCGTGCGATGCGCCCAGGGTCGAAGTCATGGTCTGCCGCCTTGACCCGTATCACCCGAACACCACGGCCGGCGAGGAAGGCGTCACGCCGGGCGTCCCTGGACCGACACGTGGGGAGGTCGTGGTAAAGCCCATCAATTTCAACGTTCAGTGGCTCCGGGGCGGGGCGGAAGATGTCCATTTCAAAACCCCAGTCAGAGTGACCAAAACGGAGTCCTCGCTGGACTCGTTCCGACAAAAGGGCCTCGAGCCTGGCGCGCGTGTTCCGCTCCAGGCCCGAGGCAATCTCTGGGCCTGACGCTTCTGCCGTCGCCTGGAGCCGCGCGATGAGGCTGGGTGGGACCTGCCCGTCAAGGCCGGCGAGGACCAGTGCCGAGACCAGGCCCGCGCACCCGGTGGCTTCGAGCCGGTTGCCCTCGGATCCGAGTGATGGCAGCTCCCTCATCGCCCAGGCCGCCAAGGGCGAGGACGCCAGGTCGGGGAATACGCCTGAGATGAGCTGGCCGAGCGCGCGGGCGGTCATTCTGGGCGGCTGGCGGCGGATCTGGTCGACCAGGGCCTGGGCCAGGGCCTGGGCGGCCGCCGAGCTGCCCAGGCTTTGCAGTCCGTAGCCGGCCATGCCGAGGTGCGCAGCCTCCAGGTGGACTCTGGATGTCCTGATTTTTTCGGCCAGGGCCTGGGCCAGGGCCTGTGCGGCCTCAGAGCTGCCCAGGCTTTGCAGGCCGTAGCAGGTGTTGCTGATCTCCAGGGAGTTGAGTGTGGCGCCGGAGGTCCTGATCTTGTCGGCCAAGGCCTGGGCCAGGGCCTGGGAGGCGGCGGTGTTGCCCTGGCTTTGCAGGCCGTAGCAGGCCATGCCGATGGCCTGCGCGTTGAGTGTGGCGCGCGATGTCCTGATCTGGTCGGCCAAGGCCTGGGCCAGCGCCTGGGCCGCGGGGGAGTCGCCCAGGCCCCGCAGGCCATAACAGGCATTGCCGATCTGCTGTGCCTCGAGGTCGACCTCTGACGTGCTGATCTTGTCGGCCAAGGCCTGGGCCAGGGCCTGGGCCGCCTCCGAGTTCCCCAGGTTTTGCAGGCCATAGCAGGCCATGCCGATGGACTGGGCGTTGAGGGGCGCGCTCGAGGCCCTGACCTTGCCGGCCAGGGCCCGGGCCAGGGCCTCGGTGGCCTGGGAAATGCCCAGGCCTTGCAGCCCATAGCAGGCGCTGCCGATTTCCTGGGTGTTGAGGGAGGTGCTCGATGCCCGAATCTTGTCGGCCAAGGCCCGGGCCAGGGCCTGTGCGGCTGCAGAGTTGCCCAGGCTTTGCAGGCCGTAGCAGGCCATGCCGATGTGCTGTCCCACCAGGGTGGCGCTCGATGCGCTGATTTTTTCGGCCAAGGCCTGGGCCAGGAGCTGTGCGGCCCCCGAGCTGCCCAGGCTTTGCAGGCCATAGCAGGCCATGCCCATCTCCTGGGCGCTCAGGGAGGCCCTGCTTGACCTGATCTTGGTGGCCAAGGCCTGGGCCAGCGCCTGGGCGACAGGGGAATCTCCCAGGCTTTGCAGGCCGTAGCAGGCGTTGCCGATGCCCTGGGCGTTGAGGATGGCGTTCGATGCCCTGACCTTGTCGGCCAAGGCCTGGGCCAGGGCCTGCGCGGCCGCCGAGCTGCCCAGGCCTTGCAAGCCATAGCAGGCGCTGCTGATGGCTTGCTCGCTGAGCGTCGCCTCCGATACGCTGATCTTGGTGGCCAAGGCCTGGGCCAGGGCCTGTGCGGCCGCAGAGTTCCCCAGGCTCTGCAAACCATAGCAGGCCATGCCGATGGCTTGTTCCCCGAGGCTGGCGCGCGATGCGCTGATCTTGTCTGCCAAGGCCTGAGCCAGGGCCTGGGCGGCCGCAGAGTTGCCCAGCCTCTGCAGGCCGTAGCAGGCGCTGCTGATGGACTGCGCGTCGAGGGGGGCCCTCGACGCCCTGATCTTGTCGGCCAGGGCCTGGGCCAGGGCCTGTGCGGCCTCAGAGCTGCCCAGGCTTTGCAGGCCGTAGCAGGCGGTGCCGATCTCGCGGGAGTTGAGTGTGGCGCCAGAGGTCCTGATCTTGTCGGCCAAGGCCTGGGCCAGGGCCTGGGAGGCAGCGGTGTTGCCCTGGCTTTGCAGGCCGTAGCAGGCCATGCCGATGGTCTTTCCGCTCAACGCGACCGTGGCGGACCGGGTCTTGTCCGCGACCACCCGGCACAAACGGTCGGTCGCGGGCCCTGGCCGCAGCCGCTGCAGACCCCAGCAGGCATGGGCGATGGCCTCGTCATCGAAAGGCTCGCGGCTTGCTTCGAGCCACCCTGCCAGGGATTGGAGCTGCGCCTCCCGAGGGGCGCGGGCATTGCGCTTCATCAGGTAGCCGATCTGCTTGATGACCGTTGCCAGCATCGATGAGCTCGGGCGTGGGTGGCCGTCGGCGATGTGCCGCGCCAGTGCGTCGACGAGCTCTTCGGGTAATCGAGCCGTTCGCAAGGTGTGACGCAGCCATTCAGAGGGGGCTGTGGCTCGGGGCGCGGGCCTGAGGCCCGACCGGGCCTCCTCGGGCCGACGCGCGGTGACAGATCGGCTGGTCAGGCTGGAAGAGGTTCGACGCTCCTGTGTTCGCTCGTCCCGATGGGCTCGGCCATCGGCATCGCGCGCGGCAGGCCTGCGCGAGGAGGGGGGGCTGCGGTGACCCAGGTGGCCTCGGGGCTCGGCGCGCCGGGGGCCGTAGTCACTGCGGACCTGTTCGGCCCGGCGCGAGCGGCTTGTGTTTCTGTCGTGGTCTCGCGCGTGGAGGTCGCGGTCACGGTCACGGTCACGGTCACGGATTTGCTCGCGATCACGGTCGCGATCCTGGTCACGGTGAGCAGGACGTGCGTAGGGGGTGGGGCGCCGCTGGATCATGAAGTTGTCTCGGGTGGGGCCGGTCGGCCGGGTCGGAATTGGAACCGGCGCAATTGGAGAGGCCCCGCAGAGCGCGGGCTGAGCACCCACTGACGCAGGAGGTGAGCGCCCCGGGGCCTGGAGCGCAGTGCCTCTCCCCTTGCCTGGAGACGCTGTGCGGCTCGACCGCGAACCGCAGGAAACCGGCCGCTGCAGTGGCGCGGTGGCAGGCCCTAGGGGTAGACCTTGCGCAGCAGCCGGGCCAGGGTCTGGCGCTCGGCGGCGGAGAGACTGGCGGTGGCCTCGTCGTCGGCCTCGTGGGCGAGCGCGGTGCCCTGCTCGACCAGGCCACGGCCCGCGTCCGTGAGGTGCAGGCCCATGGCACGGCCGTCACGCGGGTGGGGCCTGCGCTCGATCAGCCCGCGGTCCTGCAGGCCCTTGACCAGGACCACCAGGTTCGGGGACTGGATGTCCAGCAGCTGGCAGACCTGGGCCGAGGTGATGCCGGGGTTGCTGCCGGTGAGGGCCATGACGGTGAAGTCCACCGGGCGCAGCTTCAGCGGCGCCATGCGCCGATTGAAGTTGCCCAGGATGGCCTCCGAGGCGCGCCGGGCGCTGTAGCCCAGGAAGGCCTCGATCGCCGAGGTGTCGATCTTGTCGGTCACGTCGACGCGGCGAGCCGGTCCTCGATGATGCGCACGCGCATCTGGAACTCGGGCAGCACCCAGGCGCGCAGGGCCCGCAGCGGCGCCTGCCAGCGTTCGTCGCCGCCGCCCGGCGCGGCGGCGAGGCGGGTGCCGGCCCAGGCCAGCAGGGCCACCGCGCAGGCGCGCAGGAAGTCGTCGGCCACCCAGGCGGGCAGGTCGACGCGGGTGGTGGCGGCCTGCGTGATGCGGCCCGCCAGGCCGGTGAGCACCGCGAAGCGCTGCCTCTCCGCCGGCAGGGCGACCAGGCCTTCCAGCGCCCCAGCCAGGGCCGCGCCGCCGTCGGGCAGCACCTTGCGCTGGAGCAGGTCCAGCGCCTGGATCTCGTTGGTGCCCTCGTAGATCATGGCCACGCGCGCGTCGCGCACGACCTGCTCGATGCCCCATTCACGCACATAGCCGTGGCCGCCAAACACCTGCAGGCAGGCGCTGGCGCCGGCGAAGCCCTGGTCGGTGAAGGCCGACTTCATGATGGGCGTGGCCAGGGCGCACCAGCGGCTCGCGGCCTCGCGGCGCGCGGCGTCCGGGTGGGCGTGGGACACCTCCAGTTCGAGGGCGGTGTGGTAGGCCAGCACGCGGCCGCAGTCGATCCAGGCGCGCTGGGTGCCCAGGATGCGGTGCATGGCCGGGTGCTCGGCGATGAGGCTGGTGTCCCTGGCCCCGGGCGCGCGCATCTGGCGGCGCTCGAGCGAGTAGGCGGTGGCGCGCTGGTGCGCGGCCTCCAGCAGGCCGATGCCCTGCAGGGCCACGTGCAGGCGGGCGGCGTTCATCATGATGAACATCGCCCCCAGGCCCTTGCCGGCTTCGCCGACCAGCCAGCCCGCCGCGTCCTCGAAACGCATCACGCAGGTGGGGCTGCCGTGCAGGCCCATCTTCTCCTCGATGCGGTCGCAGTGCACCGCGCTGCGCGTGCCATCGGGCATGAACTTGGGTACCAGGAACAGCGACAGGCCCGTGGGGCCGGGCGGCGCATCGGGCAGGCGCGCCAGCACCAG
>CAZCTU010000066.1:0-1813 GCA_964501495.1 uncultured Ramlibacter sp. | reverse complement strand
CCAAGTCGCTGCCGGCATGGGGCTCGGTCAGGCACATGGTGGCCAGCCACTCGCCGGTGGCCAGCCTGGGCAGGAACAGGGACTTCACCGTGGCGTCGCCATGGTGCTTGAGCGTCTCGTAGGCGCCGGTCAGGAGGCCCGGGGCCATGGTCCAGCCGTGGTTGGCGGCGCTGAGCATCTCGTACAGCGCCATCTCCAGCACGATCGGCAGGCCCTGGCCGCCGTCTTCCTCGGCGTGCGCGAGCGCGGGCCAGCCGTCCTTCCAGAAGGCCTGGTAGGCCTCCCGGAAGCCCGGCGGCATGGTGACCTTCCCGGCCTCGAAGCGGGCGCCGACCTCGTCCCCCACGCGGGTGAGGGGCGCGATCACGCCGCCGACGAATTCGGCGGCGCCCTCGAGCACCTGCCGCTGCAGGTCCGCGTCGTAGGCGGCGTGCGGGGGCAGGGTGCTCAGGAGAGTGGGCGCATGGAGCACGTCGGTCAGGACGTGCCCGAGCGCGCCTGCGTCAGGCCGGTGGTCCAGGGACATCAGGAGTCCTCGCTGAAGCCGACGCGCTTGATCAGCGGGCCCCAGGTGGCCACTTCGGAAGCCACCCACTTCGCGGCCGCTTCCTGGGTGCCGCCGCCGGGGATCAGGCCGACGATGGCCAGGGAGTCCAGCACGCCCTTGTCCTTGAGCGCGTTGTTGACGGCGGCGTTGATCGCGTTGACCACGGGCATCGGGGTCTTGGCCGGGGCGTAGAAGCCGAACCACTCCTCGGTGGTCAGCTCGGGGAAGCCGGCCTCGGCGAAGGTGGGCACGTCGGGCACGAAGGGCGAGCGCTTGGCGCCGGAGGTGGCCAGGATGCGCAGCTTGCCGGCCTTGGCGTTGGCGATGAAGTCACCGTGCGGGGTCACCATGGCGGCGATCTGGCCGCCGACCACGTCGGTCACGCCAGGCACCGAGCCGCGGTAGGGCACGTGCTTGAGTTCCACGCCGGTGTTCATGCCCAGCAGGGCGCCGATGAAGTGCGGGGTGGAGCCGGCGCCGGGCGAGGCGAAGTTGGCCTCCTTGGGGTTGGCCTTGGCCCACGCCACGAAGTCCTTGACGGTCTTGACCGAAGCCGGCACCACCGGACCGACGGCCAGGCCGTGGTGGATGATGGCGCCCACGGCCACGGGGATGAAGTCCTGCGTGGTGTAGCTCAGCTTCTTGTAGATGAAGGGGTAGTTCGCCACGGCGGACACCGGGGCCACTGCCAGGTGGGAGCCGTCGGCCGGCGAGGTCTTGAGGACGTCCAGCGCGATGCGGCCGCTGGCGCCGGGCTTGTTCTCCACCACGCCGCCGTTGCGGGAGAAGGAGGTGCCGGCGAACTTCTCGCCGATGCGGCGGGCCACGGTGTCACCCGCGCTGCCGGCGGGGAAGCCGTAGAAGATCTTCACTTGCTCGGCGACGGCCTGGGCCAGGACCTCCTGCCAGGGCGCGAGGGCGCCCAGCGCGGTGGCGCCAGCGGCGGCCTGCATGAATTGACGGCGATTCGACATGGTTTTCTCCTAGGGTTGAAGGGGACGCGGGGATCAGCGGGCCGCCATGCGCAGGGCGCCGTCGAGGCGGATCACCTCGCCGTTCAGGTGCAAATTGGTGGCGATGTGGCAGGCCAGCTCGGCGAACTCCGAGGGCTTGCCCAGACGGGGCGGGAAGGGGATGGACGCGGCCAGCGACTGCTGCACCGCTTCGGGCAGCTCGCTCATGAGCGGCGTGGCGAACAGGCCGGGGGCGATGGTGCACACGCGGATGCCGTGCTGCGCCAGGTCGCGCGCCATGGGCAGGGTCATG
>CAZCTU010000065.1:0-7899 GCA_964501495.1 uncultured Ramlibacter sp. | reverse complement strand
TCCAGCACGAGACCCGCGACGCCGCCGAGTTCTGGGACCACGTCAAGATCGACCTCTTCCCCGACGCGGTCTACGTCTTCACGCCCAAGAGCCAGATCATGGCCCTGCCTCGCGGCGCGACCGCGGTGGACTTCGCCTACGCGATCCACTCCAACGTGGGCGACCACGCGGTGGGCGCGCGCATCAACGGCAGCCAGGTGCCCC
Source organism: uncultured Ramlibacter sp. (assembly GCA_964501495.1). Classification (GTDB taxonomy): domain Bacteria; phylum Pseudomonadota; class Gammaproteobacteria; order Burkholderiales; family Burkholderiaceae_C; genus Ramlibacter. The sequence continues at coordinate 7,695 of CAZCTU010000065.1, read as the reverse complement.
TGCGCACCGAGCTGAAGAACGGCGACGTGGTCGAGGTCGAGACCGCCCCCGACGCCCTGCCCGATCCGGCCTGGCTCGGCTTCGTGCGCACCGGCCGGGCCCGCTCCAAGATCCGCCACCAGCTCAAGACCCGCGCCGGCGCCGAGTCGCAGGCGCTGGGCGCGCAGCTGCTCACTCAGGCCCTGCGGGCCGAGGGTATCGAGCGCGTGCCGGGCGTCGACGCGGCCCACCAGCCGGTGTGGGAAAAGCTCCTGCGCTTCACCGGCAACCGCAACGCCGAGGAACTGCTCACCGACCTGGGCCTGGGCCGGCGCATCGCCTCCATCGTCGCCAAGCGCATGGCCACGCTGCTGGCCGAGGCGGGCGAGAAGCCCGACGCGCTCCTGATCACCCGCGAGCGCTTCGCCGCCGCGGCCCAGCCCGCCCAGTCGGCGGTGGTGCTCGATGGCAGCGAGAACGCCTCGGTGCAATTCGCCCGCTGCTGCCGGCCGGTGCCGGGCGAGGCCATCGTCGGCTACCTGGGGCGCGGTGAAGGCCTGGTGGTGCACACCGCCGACTGCGCGGTGGCCCGCAAGCTCCTGAACAAGGACAGCGAGCGCTTCATCGGCGTCGAGTGGTCCGACGAGCCGGTGCGCGCCTTCGAGACCCACCTGCTGGTCACCGTGGCCAACGGCAAGGGCGTGCTGGCCCGGGTCGCGCAGGCCCTGGCGAGCGCCGAGGTGGACATCACCCATGTGGACATGGGCGAGGAGCGCGCCCAGGACGCGGCCGACCTGCGCCTCATCATCGCGGTGCGGGACCGCTCGCACCTGGAGTCGGCGATCCGCATGCTCAAACGCACGCCCTCGGTGCTGCAGGTGGACCGGGTGCGCCCGCGCGGCACCGCGCAGGCCGAAAGCCCAGGCAGCGCCTGAACCTGGCTGTCCTCCGCGCCTGAACCCGGACCTGTCGGTCCCTAGGCGCCCGGCGCCGGGTAGCGCACCGCCAGCACCTCGATCTCCTGCAGGCCCGCGGGCGTCTGCAGCTTCACCAGGTCGCCCTCTCGCGCCTTGAGCAGCGCCCGCGCGATGGGCGAGATCCAGCTGACCTGACCCTGGGCGCTGTCGGCCTCGTCGATGCCCATGATGGTCACTTCGCGCTCGTCCCCCGCCTCGTCGGCGTAGCGCACCGTGGCGCCGAAGAAGACCTGGTCGCGACCGTGGTGCACGCTCGGGTCGGCGACCTCGGCGATCTCCAGGCGCTTGGTGAGGAAGCGGATGCGGCGGTCGATCTCGCGCAGGCGCTTCTTGCCATAGAGGTAGTCGCCGTTTTCCGAGCGGTCGCCGTTGCTGGCGGCCCAGTGCACCACCTCCACCACCTGCGGCCGCTCCTCGTCGATCAGGTGGAGCAGCTCCGCACGCAGGCGGGCGTAGCCCCGCGGCGTGATGTAGTTGCGGGTGCCGGCGGGCAGGGGCGGCAGGCCGCCCTCGTCCTCATCGTTGCCGTCGCTTTCGCGGGTGAATGCCTTGCTCATGGAGCCGCCAGCATAGCGGCCCCGGCCTCCTACACCGGCGGCTGCCCGCGCCTGACAGGACCGGGCGACCGGCCTTCCAAGAATCGCCCGATGCTCACGGCCCTGATCGACACACCGACCGCCGCGCCGGATGCGGCCTTCGCCCCCGCCGCAGAACCCGGCGCAGACGGCCTGCCCGCGGAGGCCGAGGCCGCGCGCTACGCGCTGCTGCGGCGCCTGGGGCCCGCGCTGCGCCACGACCTGGTGGTGCACCTGCAGGCGTTGGCGATGATGGCCGAGGTCCTGGGCGCGCGCCTGGAGCGCGACCCGCAGGACAGCAGCCTGCCGCAGCAGCTGGGGCGCATGCACCTGCTGGCGCGCGACGCAGTCGCCGGCGCGCTGCAGGTGGCCGGCTGGCTGCTGCCGCCGGAGGACGACGCGATCGACCTGCGGGACGGCCTGGAGGAGAGCCTGGGCCTGGTGCGAAGCAGCCTGGGCTTTCGCGGGCTGCAGCTGCAGGCCGACCTGCCCGAGGCCGGCCTGGCGGTCTCGCGGGACCGGCTGCGGCACCTGCTGCTCGGGGGCCTGCTCCATCTGAGCGACCTGGGCGGCCCGGCCGGCACGCTGCGGGTGCAGGCCCGCGCGGATGCGGCGGGCGCCCGGCTGCGGCTCTCGCTGGAGGCGCAGGACCGCGGCGCGGACCTCGCGCGCATCCGGAGCGAACCGGAAGGCGCCGAAGATCCAGGCGATGACGATGCCTCGGGCCAGGACGAGGAGACGGCAGCGGTCTCCACCGACACGCGGATCACCCCCGACGAAGAGGCGGGCTACCGCGCCCTGCGCTGGGCCGACGTGCAGGCGCTGGCGGGCGAGACCCAGGCGATGCGGCACTTCACGCCACCCGTCATCGAACTGCGTCTGCCCCGGGTGGAGGCGCGGACGCCGCTTCAGGTCGCGCCGCGCTGAGCGGTGGGATGAACAGCGGGTTAAAGGTCGGATTGAACGTCGGGTTCCACGGGCTGATCGAGGAAGCGTTCGAGCGCCGGCACCGGCAGCGGCGGGCAGTACAGGAAGCCCTGGAAGTAGCCGCAGCCCTCGCGCGCGAGGAAGTCGCGCTGGGCCTCGGTCTCCACCCCCTCGGCCACCACCTCCAGCCGCAGGCTGCGCGCCAGGGCGATGATCGTCCGTGCGATCGCGGCGGCGCTCGGGTCGGTGAGCAGGTCCTTGACGAACTCGCGGTCGATCTTGAGCTGGTCCAGCGGCAGGCGCTTCAGGTAGGAGAGCGAGGAGTAGCCCATGCCGAAGTCGTCGAGCGCGAGACCCACCCCCAGGGCCTTGAGCCGGGCCATCTTGCCCGCCATGTCCTCGAAGCCGTCGACCATGAGGCTCTCGGTGAGCTCCAGCATCAGCCGCCCCGGGGCAACGCCGGCACGTCCGATGGCCTCGGTCACGCCGTCGGCGAAATCGGGATGACGGAACTGGCGCGCGCTCACGTTGACCGCGATGGTGAGGTGGGCGCGCGCCGGCTCCCCGGCCCAGCGCGCCAGCTGCGCGCAGGCGGTGTCCAGCACCCAGCGCCCCAGTGGCAGGATCAGCGCGTTCTCCTCGGTGGCGGCGATGAAGTGCTCGGGCGGCACGCGGCCCCGCACCGGATGGTCCCAGCGGACCAGCGCCTCGACGCTGGTGACCCGGCCCGCCGCGTCGACCTGCGGCTGGTACTCGAGCAGGAACTGCTCCTCGCGCCAGGCCTGACGCAGGTCGGCCCCCAGCGCCGCGCTGGCGCTGGCCTGGGCCTGCAGCTGCGGGTCGAAGAAGCAGGCGGTGTTGCGGCCCTGGCGCTTGGCCTGGTACATCGCGAGGTCGGCCTGTTTCAAGAGCTCGCTCACCGCGCCGGCGTCGCGGTCGAACACCGTCACGCCGACGCTGCAGGTGCTGTGGTGCGCGGTGCCGGGCAGGGCATAGGGCTCGCCGAGCGCAGCCAGCACCCGCTCGGCCACCGCGCGCGCCGCCTCGGCCAGGGCCGCCGGGTCGCCGGCCTCGCCGGACCGCGGCTGCAGCAGCACCACGAACTCGTCGCCCCCCAGGCGGGCCACGGTGTCGGCCTCGGAGATGCACCCGCGCAGCCGCCGTCCGACCTCCTGCAGCAGCTGGTCGCCCACCTGGTGGCCCAGGGTGTCGTTGAGGATCTTGAAGTTGTCCAGGTCGATGAACATCAGCGCGCCGCCGCCGGCCGCGGGCGCCGGCGCCAGCATCGCCTGCAGCCGCTCGAGCAGCAGCTGCCGATTGGGAAGGCCGGTGAGCGCGTCGTAGAAGGCGAGGTAACGAATCCGCTGCTCGGCGGCCTTGCGCTCGGTGACGTCACGGCCCACCGCCACCCAGTGGGTGAGGCGGCGCGCCGGGTCCCAGACCGGCGAGATGTCCAGGTCGACCCAGAAAGGCTCGCCGTCCTTGCGGTAGTTCACCAGGTCCACCCGCACCGGCTCCCACTGCTGCAGCGCGCTGCGGATCTGGTCCAGCCGCTCGCGCTGGGTGCGCGGCCCCTGCAGCAGGCGGGGCGAGCGCCCCAGCACCTCGGCGGCGGCGTAGCCGGTGCGGCGCTCGAAGGCCTCGTTGACGAAGACGATGCGCGGGCCTGGCTCGTGCAAGGGCCCGGCCTCGGTGATGATCACGAGGTCATTGAGGCGGGCGATGCTGTCCTCCAGCAGGCGCAGCTGCTCCTGCGAGCGGTGCGCGCCGGTGACGTCGCGCAGGCGCAGGGCCAGGCCCTGGCCGAAGGGTTCGCCCGCGAGCGAGAGCCACCGCGCCTGGCTGGCGTCGGCCTCTTCCAGCACCAGGGCCTCGCGCCGCGCCAGGGCCGCCCGCACCCGGGTGGCCAGGCGCAGGCGGGCGCTGCGGGTGAACAGGTCCCACAGCTGCCGGCCCTGCAACGCGATCGCCGGGCGGCCCAGCAGGCGCTCGGCCTGCGCATTGAGGAAGTTGATGCGGCCCTGTGCGTCCAGGGTGATCAGCGCCTCAGCCTGCAGGCCCTGCGGCTCGATAAGCTGGACCACACCCTCGACGCGCCGCACCCGGCCGCCCTCGTCGCGCAGGGCGTGCCCCAGCATGCGCGCCCACAGCCGCCGGCCACCGGCCTGCACCTGCGCCTCGTGGTCGAAGGGCAGGCCCAGCTGGATGCAGCGGCGCACGAGCGACTCGACCTCCTCGCGCCAGGGCGGAAGCACGAAGCCGAAATCGGCCGGGCCGGCCGGGTCCTCGCTCGCCAGGAGCAGCAGCAGACGCGGCGAGGCGTGCAGACGCGGCACCCCGCCGACGGGCGCGAGGTCGAAGCGCCACAGCCCCGCGCCCGCGGCCTCTTCGAGCAGGCCGGCCACGCCCCCGTCGGGGGACGGCGAGACGGGTTGGGGAAAGGTGGAAGATTCGCGCGCCACGGCAAGCACGGAAGGGGCAGACACGCCGCATCGTAGGCAGGCCGGGGAAGGGCCGGAGGCCTTGCGGCATGCGGTCGGCAGCGTCCTACAGCAGCCGGCGACAGCGTCCGAAAGGGGCGCCCGTACGTCTGGATAAAGTGGTAACGCCTTGCTACGACTGCAGCCCTTCTCCAGCCTCTCTCCTGCCTCTCTCCAGCCCGTCCTCTGCCGCCATGAACTTCGCCACGAACGACCCCCCCTCCCCCACGCTGGATGCCGACGTGCTCCACGCCTACATCGTCGAAGACAACCCCATGCTCTGCGAGAGCCTGGTGGGCACCCTGGAGGAGCTCACCTGCGTCAAGGTGCTGGGCACCACCGGAGCCGAGGGCCGCGCCCTCGCCTGGCTGCAGCAGCACCCGCACGACTGGCAGCTGCTGGTGGTCGACCTGTTCCTGCGCAGCGGCAGCGGCCTGCACCTGGTGCAGCAACTGCCCCCGCGCGGCCCCTGGCAGAAGGTCCTGGTCTTCAGCAACTATGTGAATGCCACCGTGCGCAAGCGCTGCGCCCAGCTGGGCGTCGACGCGGTGTTCGACAAGTCCACCGAGATCGACGCCCTGGTCGACTACTGCGCGCGCCAGTGCTTCCTGCAGTCGGCGGCCGGGCCAGCCACCTCCTGGGCCACCCGGCGCGCGCCGCTCACTGGCCGGGCCTGACGGTCGAGGGCGGCCCGCTCTTGTGGACGCCGGTCGCGGGCTGGCCCGCGCGCTCGAGGTTGGTGTCGGTCTGGTTCACATCACCTGGCGCCGTCCGGGGCCGCTCGAGCCGGGACCGTTCACGGTCAGCGCCCTCAGGCTGTGAGACCCCGGTGTCCGTGCTGTCGCCCGGGCCACCCATGCGGCTGGAACCGGTCTGGGCGCAAGCCCCCAGCAGCAGGGCGAAGCCAAGGAGGGCAAGGCCAGCCCCGCGGCGGCCTGGCGCCACCGACCCACCGCGCGCCAGGGAGGAAGAGGAGGAAAAGATCTGCATGCGTTTCTCCTGAGTGGATGCATGCAGGACCTCGGGCAATCGGTGTGCCCGCGCGCCTGGTTCAGGCGGAGGCCTGGCGCTCCCGCCAGCGCCGCACCTGCTCGGCCACGTCGCTGGCCTGGCGCAGCACCGTCACCCGCCCCGGCAGGCTGCGTCCCCGCAGGGTCGCCGACGCGCCGCCCGCCCAGATTTCCACCGGCTCGGGCAGCTGCTCGGCCAGCTGCTGGAGGCTGTTCAGCACGTCGCGGCGGGTGGCGTAGGCGCTGAAGCTGAGGGCCACCAGGTCCGCCTCAAGCTGTCGCGCGGCCTGGACGATGTCGGCCACCGGCGTCGACACGCCCAGCACGAAACGCACGCAGCTTTCCAGCGCGAAATGGCATTCGGCCATCAACAGGCCCAGGCCGTGCTGTTCATTGGGCACCGTGGTGAGCAGGACCCGCGGCGACCGCTGCAGCGCCTGTCCGCCGGTGTCGACCTGGGCGATCGCTTCCCGCAGCACGCCTTGCAGGGTCTCGGTGAACAGGTGCTCCTGGTAGACCGAAAGCTCGCCGCGCATCCAGGCCTCGCCCACCTCCACGCACAGCGGGCCGACCAGGTGATCGACCGCCGTGCCCAGACCCAGACGCAGGATCTGCTGCTTGAGCGCCTGCTTGACCTGGTCGGTGCGGTCCTCGGCCAGCCACTGCAGCCAGGGCGTGTCCGCCTCCGACGCCGGCAGGGACTTCAGGGCCTGGCGGGCCAGCGGCGTCGGCTCCGGCGGCGCGGCGGGCGCACGGCTTCCCGCCGGCCGGCGTCCGGTCACGCCCCCCGCGTTCACCAGGGCCTGCAGCTGCAGCTCGGACAGGGGCACGACCTTGCCCGGCCGGTGGCCGGCGTCGAGCAGGCGCTTGATCAGGCGCAGCCGCTCCACCTGGGCCTGGGGGTAGACGCGCTCGCCCAGGGCGTCGCGGTCGGGGACCGGAAAGCCGTAGCGGCGCTCCCACACCCGCAGGGCGTCCTTGCCGAGGCCGGTCTCGCGTTCCACCTCGGCGATGGACCAGGTGGCCAGGGAGACGGCAGGGGCGGATCGGGGGGTGAAAGCCTTGTCCATGAAAGAAACAGCGGAGCCGGGTTTGGGTTCGACAAAAAAGGCTTTACCCCGGATGGGCAAAGGGACGGACTCGAGCATACAATGAATTTGTCTAGGACAAACAAAGAAAAGGCCGTCCGTGAAAATCGCCATCGTCGGATCCGGGATCTCCGGCCTCGCTGCTGCCCATCGGCTCAGGGGCCAGGCCCACGTCACCCTGTTCGAGGCGGGGGACTACTTCGGCGGCCACACCCACACGGTGGACGTGACCCTGCCCACCGCCCCAGGCCCCGCCACCAGCGGGGTCGACACCGGCTTCCTCGTGCTTAACGAGCGCACCTACCCGCAGCTGCTGGCCCTGTTCGCCGAGTTGGGCGTGCCGACCGCGCCCTCGGACATGTCCTTCTCGGTCCAGGTCCCGGGCACCGCCGGCCAGCGGCCGGTCGAGTGGAGCGGCAGCAACCTGGCCACCGTGTTCGCGCAGAAGCGCAACCTGCTGAGCCCGCGCTTCCTGGGCATGCTGGCCGACCTGCTGCGCTTCAACCGCCTGTGCACCCGGCTGGCGGAGTCGGGCGAGGACGCGGCGCTGATGGAGCCCCTCGGCGCCTTCCTCGACCGCGAGGGCTTTGGCCGCCCCTTCCGTGACTGGTACTTCCTGCCGATGCTGGGCTGCATCTGGAGCTGCCCCACCGACCAGA
>CAZCTU010000064.1:0-7999 GCA_964501495.1 uncultured Ramlibacter sp. | reverse complement strand
TCGGCCAGGGCTACAACAGCTTCACCATGCTGCAGCTGGCGCAGGCCACCGCCACGGTGGTGAACAACGGGGTGAAGTTCCGTCCGCGCCTGGTGATCGGCACGCAGGACCCGGTCTCGCACGCGGTGCAACCGGTGCCGCCGGAGGCGCCGCAGCCCCTGGGCTACAAGCCCGAGCACATCGACATCGTCAAGCGCGCGATGGTGGGCGTGGTCCAGGGCGGCACTTCGGCCCAGGTCTTCGCCGGCGCGGCCTACGAGTCCGGCGGCAAGACTGGCACCGCGCAGGCGGTGACCATCGGCCAGAAGGAAAAGTACAACGCCTCCAAGCTGGAGGAGCATCAGCGGGACCACTCGCTGTACATCGCCTTCGCGCCGGCCCAGGATCCCAAGATCGCGCTGGCCATGGTGGTGGAGAACGCCGGCTTCGGCGCGGTCGCCGCGGCGCCGATCGCGCGCCGCATCTTCGACTACTGGCTCCTGGGCCAGGTCCCGACGACGGACGACCTGGAGGCGGTGCGCCGCGGCCAGGCCGGCCGGCCCTCGGGCACGCCGCGCAACGCGGAAGCGGCATGGCCACCGGCGGTGACCCTGCCGAGCGCAGCGGCGTCGGCGGCCGTCAAGTCGAAGGCGGCAGCGTCGAAGGCCAAGCCGGCCCCCTGAGCTTCGGCCCGAGGCGGGCCCCTGTCACCTGCCGGCCCGTCGGCCCATCCACGGAAAAACTCAGGGCGGGGTTGATGCGCGCCGAGCCCCGGCCATCACGAGGGCGGGCAAGGCGAGCGCCGCCACCACACCGAGCAGCGCCAGCCCGGGCGGCGGAAACAGGCCCCAAGCCAGCAAACCGCCCCCGGCCAGCTGGCCCAGATCCCCGGCAAGCCCGAAAAGAAAGACGAGCCGGCGCTGCTGCATGGGCCGCCGGCTGGCCGGCACACGCTCGACATGGCGCATCAGGAGCAGGGCACTCACCGGGTAAATGCAGGCCACCGCCACGCCGCTGCCAGCGAGGAACAGGATGCCGAATCCGACCGGATACGTCGTGACGGCGGCGGCGCCCAGAGCGAGGAGCGAGAGCAGGTGGCTCGCGAGCAGGAGCAGGAGAAGCGCGCCGTCGGAGGCGCGCGAGCGCTGGAGAAGGGCCGAGACCGCGAGCTGCGACAGGCCGAAAAGCAGAGGCTGCAGGGCGAGCACCAGCGCCAGCGCGGCGAGCAACTCCGGCAGGGCGCGGCCTCGGACGGCGAAGGGCACGAGGATGGGCCAGACGTTGTAGGCCGCCATGGAGGCAAAGAACACCAGGAAGGCGCCCGCCACGCCGGGAGGGAATCGCAAGCGCACCGCCTCGGCCCCAGAAGGACGAGGATCCGTGTTCAAGCCCTCGGCCTGCGACTCGGCCTGCGACTCGGCGGGCGCGTCACCCGGCCGCGCAGCGGGCATCCGGCGGGCGACCCAGGCCACGCCGACGCAGGCTGCCGCCATCGGCAGCAGCAATGCCAGTGACACCGCGACCAGGCCGCCCCCCTCGCGCCCCAGCAGGACGCCGGCGAATGAGCCCAGCGCCATGCCGAGGGCGATGGCCACCTGCACGAAGACGTTGATCTGCATCTTCCGCTCGGGACTCGCCTGCGCATCGGCCTGACGTTCCAGGGCCCACAACTGGGACAGCGGGCGTGCGAGCCCGGTGGCCGCCCCCTGCAGGAAGCGGAAGGCCGCCAGCCAGGTGACCGAGGTCGCGAGCAGGCACAGGAGGGAGAAGAGCCCCTGCAGGACGAGGACCGCAAACAGCGCGCGCGCCAGCGGCCAGCGCGCCCCCCAGACGCTGGCCAGGGCGCTGAAGACGAGCGCGCCCGCGTAGAAAGGCAGCAGCGCCGCCGAGATGTCCGCAAGGCCGACGCCCTCGGCCTGCAACAGCCAGGGAATCGAAATCACCAGCACCTGGGTGCTGTAGCGAGACAGCAGCGAGGGCAGGTAGACGGCGAGGGCCCGGAAGGCGTGCGAGCGCATGTCCAGTCGCTTCCTGTGGGTCCCAGGCCCGCTCAGAGGTTCCAGAGTAGCCCGCCCAGGTACCGCTGCGGCAGCAGGGTGAACAGCCCGGTCACGACACAGGCCAGGGCATAGGTCCACTGCATGGTCAGGCGGTGTCCACGCAGATTCCCTTGGGCGAGATAGTAGAAAGCGCGCCAGAGGCTGAACAGGGTGACCGGAATCAGCAGGTGGATCGGCGTGTAGCCCGCGATGTTGGGCAGATGGGTGTCGCGGATGAAGAGCGCGGACAGGGCCGCCCCCAGCATGCAGGTGACCCAGGCGTAGCCGAAGGCCCGGTGCCAGCGCGGGCGCACCCGGGCACCCAGTCGGGTCCACAGCGCCACCGGGCCGGTGGCGACCGCGGTGAGGGCAAAGGTCATGTGGATGGCGATGACGGGCGTGAGGTTCATGGGCAGGCTCACTCCATGCGCCAGGTCTGGCCGTGGCGCAGCACCCGGAACTCCGGCTTGTCCGGCGAGGCCTCGATCGCGCGGCGCAGGTCCTGCGGCGGCTGGTCCAGGGGCTCGTCGCTCAGGCCCTCGAAGGTGCCCCAGTGGATCCCAAATGCGGAGCGGGCCCGCACATCGCGCATCACCTGCAGCGCCTCCGCCGGGTCAATGTGCGAGGCCTTCATGAACCATCGCGGCTGGTAGGCACCGACGGCGATGGCCGCGAGGTCGACGCGGCCCAGGCGCCGGCCGATGTCCTGCGTGTCGGGCGAATAGCCCAGGTCGCCCGAGAACCAGAAACGCCAGCTCGGATGCAGGACCGCCCAGCTGCCCCACAGGGTCTGGTTGCGGTCCCAGGGCATGCGCGCGCTCCAGTGCTGCACCGCCAGGAACTGCAGGGTCACCGGCGCGGTGGCGCCCGGGAGCGTGGCGCTGTCGTCCCAGTCCAGGGCGAACACGTTCTGCCCCGGCCCTTCGGTTCGCGCACCGCGGATCTGCAACTTGAACCAGCGCTGCACGCCCAGGGGCACGTAGAAGCGGATGCCGGCGTGCCGGTCCATCAGGCGCTGCACCGTGCCCTCGTCCAGGTGGTCCCAGTGGTTGTGCGAGATCAGCACCGCGTGGATCGGCGGCAGGGCATCGAAGGGCACGCCCGGTGGCTGGTGCCGGCGCGGGCCGGCGAAGGGCACGGGCGAGGCCCGCTCACCCCAGTGCGGGTCGGTGAGGAGGTTGAGGCCGTCGACCTGCACCAGCACGGTGGCATGGCCGACCCAGGTGGCCGCGGGCGCAGGGCCGGGCGAGCGGATCACCGCGAGGTCGGGTGCGACACCGGTGACCGGCGCGGCCGGCGGCTTGGGCAGGCCGTCGCGCAGCCGCTCCCATTGCCACTTCAGCAGGCTGTCCGAGCCGTGTCCGGGCGCGGGCGCGTAGCGGTTCACGAAGCCGTCGGGCCGGTGGTGCGGCTTGGCCGGGTTGTAGTCGGCGTTCTGGCCGGCGAGGGCCAGGGCGCAGCCAGCCAGCGAAAGACAGGTGACGAGCCGCGCGAGGGCAGGTGCCACGGACCGCATGAACGCCCCCGTGAAGGTCAGTCGGGTCGGCATGGGGGAACTCCAGATCTCATGTCGTCGGTGTGCCCAGGCGGGCCTGCTGAGCGAGCCAGGTGGCCACCGCCTCGGGCATCTGGCGCACGTCGCCCGGCGGCCGGGCTCCGCGCGGGAAGCCCACATGCCCGCCCTGGGCCGGCTGCCACAGGTGCACGCAAGGCCCGACTGCGCCGGGCCGAGGCAGGCTGTCCGCCGGCACGAAGGGATCATTGCGCGCGTTCAGCGCCAGGGCCGGAATGCGGATGCGGTGCAGGTGCGGCCTCGCCGAGGCGCGCGCGTAGTAGTCGTCCACGTCACGGAAACCGTGCAGGGGCGCGGTGAAGAGGTTGTCGAAGGCATAGAGGTCGCGCGCCGCCGCCAGCGAATCGCCATCGAACAGGCCGGGGTGCTGGGCCAGCTTGGCCAGGGCCTTGGGCTTCATCGTGCGAAGGAACATGGTGGTGTAGACCAGACGGTTGAAGCCGCTGCCGATGGCACGGCCGCCCGCCGCCAGGTCCAGCGGCGAGCAGACCGCGGCCGCGGCGGCGATCACGCGGGCTGCGCCCTCGCCCGCCTCGGCCGCCCAGCGCATGAGGGCATTGCCGCCGAGGGAGATGCCCACCGCCAGCAGCGGGCCGGCATGGCGCTCACGCAGGCGCGCGAGGATCCAGTCCACTTCCTCGTAGTCGCCCGAGTGGTAGGCGCGCGGCGCCCGGTTCATCTCGCCGCTGCAGCCGCGGAAATGCGGCACCACGTAGCGCCAGCCCCGCTCGCGGGCGACATCGGCGAAGGCTTCGGCATAGGCGCTGCGGGAAGACCCCTCGAGGCCGTGGAACAGGACGAGGAGGGGCCTGCCTTCGGGCGACGGCTTGCGGTCGGGCGACGCTCCGTGAAGGGTCGCCTCCGGCGACTGGGGCGCAGCGGGAGAGACAGGCGGCACGTCTTCGTCCAGCCAGTCCGCGTCGACGAAGTCGCCATCCGGTGTGGTCCAGCGCTCGCGGCGGTAGTGAATGGGCGCACCGAAGGTGCGCCGCCCCCACAGGGCCGGCCAGATGGTCTGCAGGTTGCCGCCGGGCAACCACCAGGGGGCGCGGTACTGCTGCACCCGCTCAGGCCCTAGTGCAGCACCTGCGGGCCGCCCGCGACTTCCTGCACGTCGCCAGGCGTGCCGGGGCTGGCGTGGTGGGCGACCATGCGCCAGCCCTGCGCGGTCTTGTGATAGACGTTGGTGGCCAGCACCCAGGCATTGCGCGGGCCTTCGGGCCCGAGCAGCTCGACCCGCTCGACCAGGTGGTGCAACGCGCTGCCCAGCGACTCGACCTTGCGCAGGCGCTCGGGCCAGGCGCGGATGCTGCCGTTGGCGAACATGGCCTCGAAGGCAGCGCGGATGGCGGTGGCGCCGATCATGCGCGGGCCGCCGGGGTGGACGCAGACGATGTCGTCCTCGTCGGCCCAGCAGGCCATGAGCTTGTCGATGTCGCCGCTTTGCAGGGCGTCGTAGAACGCCGCTTCGACGTCGTCGGCGTTGCCCTCCAGGTTGGCGGCTTGGAGCGGTGTCTTGCGCATCGCCCGTGATTTTGCCGGGATTCGGGCCCGGGCTTCCGGCTCTTTCGCGGTCCTCCCTCGCCGCGTGCGAGATTGGACCGCGGCTTGAATCCCCGCCACCTGGAGCCATCTGGGATACTGAATGAAGGCACGCCGCCCCCGCGGCGGCTTCCCCGGAGAACATGACGATGATGCGTTGGCTCACGATCCTGCTGGCGGCCCTGGCCCTGGGCGGCTGCGGCTACAACGACTTCCAGCGGCTGGACGAGCAGTCCAAATCCGCCTGGAGCGAGGTCCTCAACCAGTACCAGCGCCGTGCCGACCTGGTGCCCAATCTGGTGGCCACGGTCAAGGGCGAGGCCAATTTCGAGCAGGAAACCCTCACGCGTGTGATCGAGGCCCGGGCCAAGGCCACCTCGGTACAGGTCACGCCCGAGACGCTCAACGACCCACAGGCGATGCAGCGCTTCCAGCAGGCCCAGGGCGAGCTGTCCTCGGCCCTGTCGCGCCTGCTCGTGGTCAGCGAGCGCTACCCCGACCTGAAGGCCAACCAGGGCTTCCGCGACCTGCGGGTGCAGCTCGAGGGCACCGAGAACCGCATCACCGTGGCCCGCAACCGCTACATCCAGGCGGTGCAGGAGTACAACGTGCTCGCCCGCAGCTTCCCGACCAACCTCACCGCCATGGCCTTCAGCTACGCGCCCAAGGCCAACTTCAACGTGGCCAATGAGGCGCAGATCAGCGCGCCGCCGCAGGTGGACTTCTCCACGGGCGGCAAGAAGTAAGGACGCAGGCCGTGCCACGCTGCGGGCTCGCGCTTCTGCCCCGTTTGGGCGCGGGCTGGGTCCCTGGGCGAGGTGGCGCCCTGCGCCACCTCGGCCTGCTGCTCGCGCTAGTCCTGGCGCTGGTCCTGGCACTGGCGGCGCCCTTCACCACGGCCCAGGCGCAGGGCGTGCTCCCGGTGCCCGCGCTCACCGCCCGGGTGGTCGACACCATCGGGCTGCTGGATGCCGACCAGCGCGCCGGCATCGAGGCCCAGCTGGCCGCGCTCGAACGTGACAAGGGGACCCAGGTCGCCTTCCTCCTGGTCGCCAGCACCCAGCCCGAGGACATCACCAGCTACGCCAACCGGGTGGCCAACGCCTGGAAGGTCGGCCGCCGCGAGGTGGGCGACGGTGTGCTTCTGGTAGTCGCCCGCGACGACCGGCGGGTGCGCATCGAGGTGGCCAAGACGCTGGAGGGCGCCATCCCCGACCTGGCGGCCAAGCAGATCATCGACGAGGCGCTCACCCCAGCCTTCCGCCGTGGCGACTATGCCGGCGGCCTGATCCTGGCGGCTGAGCAGATCGGCGCCCGGGTGCGGGGCGAGCCGCTGCCCGAACCGCGGCATGCCGCTGGAGCGGGCGAGGCCCGCGGCTTCGACCTCGGGGACCTGGCGGTCTTCCTCTTCATCGCGGTCCCGATCCTCGCCACCGTCCTGCGGCGCCTCTTCGGCCGCAAGCTCGGCTCGGTGCTGGCCGGTGGCGGCGCCGGGCTGATCGCCTGGGGCGTGTCGGCCAGCCTGGCCATCGCTGTCCTGGCGGCCCTGGTGGGCCTGGCATTGTCGATCGCCGGCGGCGTCGGCCCCCTGGCCGCCTTCGCCTCGCGAGGCCGCGGCCATGGCTGGGGCCATCCTCCCGGGGGTGGCTGGGGCGGCGGAGGAATGGGCGGCGGCGGCTGGGGTGGTAGTTCCGGCGGTGGCTTCAGCTCCGGCGGTGGTGGCGATTTCGGCGGCGGCGGCGCCTCGGGAGACTGGTGATGTGGAAACGGCTCAAGCGCATCTGGCGCCATCGCTGGCTGGATGAGGACGATCTGTCGCGGGTCCTGCCCGCAGCCGCCCTGGAGCGGCTGGGCCAGCGGGTGGCGCAGGGGGAGCGCGGCCATACCGGCCAGGTGCGCATCCACGCCGAGGCGGGCCTGCCCTGGAGCTACCTCTGGCGCGAAGCCTCGTCACGAGAGCGGGCGCTCACCCTCTTCGGAAAGCTCGGTGTCTGGGACACCGAGGCCAATAACGGCGTGCTGATCTACCTGCTCCTGGCCGAGCGCGCGATCGAAGTCGTCGCCGATCGGGGCCTGGCCCGCCACGTGCCTGAGGCGCAGTGGCGGGCGCTGGTCGAGCGCATGGCCCCGCATTTCCGCCAGGGGCGCTTCGAGGAAGGTCTGGGGCTGGCGCTGGAGGAAGTGACCCGCCTGCTGGCCCAGCACTTCCCGGCCGAGGCCGGGCAGCTGCGGGCCAACGAGCTCCCCGACCACCCGACCCTGGGCGAGGCATAAAAAAACCCCGGCCTCTCGGCCGGGGTTTCGAGTGCGCTGGTTTTTGGCGCGTTCTTGTCCGGGGGCTCCGGCTAAAAGCTCAGTGCTTCTGGCGGAACTTGCGCAGGGCGGCCAGCTGGGCAGCCATGACGGCCAGCTCCGACTGGGCCTTGGCCAGATCGATCTCGCTCTTGGCGTTCTTCACCGCTTCCTCGGCGGCGTGACGGGCCGCATTGGCCTTCTCTTCGTCGAGGTCCTTGCCGCGGATCGCGGTGTCGGACAGGACGGTCACGCCATCGGGCTGCACTTCGAGCACGCCGCCAGCGACGAAGACGAACTCCTCGTTGCCGTCGGCGGTTTCGATGCGGACCGAGCCAGGGCGGATGCGGGTGATCAGCGGGGTGTGGCGCGGGTAGATGCCCAGCTCGCCGGACTCGCCGGGCAGGGCCACGAAGCGGGCCTCGCCGGAGAAGATCGACGCCTCGGCGCTGACCACGTCAACGCGCATGGTGCGGGTGGTGTCAACCATGTCAGCCTCCGTAGAGCCGCCTCAAGGAGGCTGAAGCCCCCCCGGGGGGCAGTGCAGTACACGTAGTGACAAGCGTGGGGGTCA
>CAZCTU010000063.1:4584-8009 GCA_964501495.1 uncultured Ramlibacter sp. | reverse complement strand
GGTCGTACTCCTCGCCGTAGTTGTCGAAGGGGTTCCAGCAACTCACCTCGGCATGGGTGTGGATGTCGATGGCAATGAGGTTCTTGTGGTCCATGGCAGGTCTCCTCAGGGTTTCTACGGAGCCGGCACCGGGGCCCGGCTTCCTAAACTAGATATGTTTTATAGCTTTATAGCAGGAACCCATGGCCCGCCTCCCCCACGTTATCCCCAGTCTGGACGAAGTCCAGGTCGACCTCCGCGGCGCCATCGCCATCGTGCGCCTGTGCCGCCCGAAAAAGCGCAATGCCATCAACGACGGCCTGATCGCCGCCATCGGCCAGCGCTTCGAGGAGCTGCCCGAGACGGTGCGCGCGGTGGTGCTGCATGGCGAGGGTGACCATTTCTGCGCCGGCCTGGACCTGGGCGAGCTCAAGGAGCGCGATGCCGCCGAGGGCCTGCACCACTCCCGCTCCTGGTACTACGTGCTGCGTGACATCGAGCAGGGCCGGCTGCCGGTGATCGCCGCCCTGCACGGCGCAGTGGTCGGTGGCGGCCTCGAGCTGGCCACCGCCTGCCACATCCGGGTGGCCGACGACAGCACCTTCTTCGCCCTGCCCGAAGGCAGCCGCGGCATCTTCGTGGGCGGCGGCGGCTCGGTGCGCGTGCCCAAGCTCATTGGCGCCCACCGCATGCTGGACATGATGCTCACCGGCCGCGTCTACAAGGCGGCCGAGGGCGTGTCCATCGGCATGGCCCAGTACCACGTGCCCACTGGCGAGGCGCTGGCCAAGGCGATCGAGCTGGCCGAGCGCATCGCCCAGAACGCGCCCATGACCAACTACGCCCTGATCAACGGCCTGCCCCGCATCGCCGAGCAGCCGGCCGACCATGGCTTCCTCACCGAGTCCCTGCTGGCGGGCATCGCCCAGGCGGCGCCCGAGGCCAAGGCCCGCGTCCGGGCCTTCCTGGACGGCACCGGCCCCAAGGTCAAGGCCTGAAGGAGCGCACGCCCCATGGACCAGGCCTCCACCCCCGTCTTTCGCCCCTACACCTTCGGCGTGAACCGCGCCCGGGTGCGCACCGAGGGCGCCTACACCTATGTCATGGCCGACGTGCCGCTGGGGGACTACCCGCCACGCATGACCGACCACCTGGTCCGCTGGGCCAAGGCCACGCCCGACCAGACCCTGTTCGCCCAGCGCGACCCGGCCCTGGGCGGTGACTGGCGCCGCATCACCTTCGCGCAGGCCCTGGACAGCGCCCGCCGCATCGGCCAGGCCCTGCTCGATCGCGGCCTCTCCGCCGAGCGGCCGCTGGTGATCCTCAGCGAAAACAGCCTCTCGCACGCGCTGCTGGCCCTGGGCGCCATGTACGCCGGCATCGCCTTTTGCCCGGTCTCGCCCGCCTACTCCCTCGTGAGCAAGGACTACGACAAGCTGGGCCACGTGCTGGACACCCTGACCCCCGGCCTGGTGTTCGCCGCCGACTGGAAGCGGTTCCAGGCGCCGATCGAGGCCCTGGTGGATGCCGGCGTCGAAGTGATCCTGGACGACGCCGAGGGCGCGGTCAGCACCAAGGGCCACACCATCACCTCGCTGGCCTCGCTCCTGGCGACCGAGCCGACCGCCAAGGTCGACGCGGCGATGGCGGCCACCGGCCCCGACACCATCGTGAAGTTCCTCTTCACCAGCGGCTCGACCAAGCTGCCCAAGGCGGTGATCAACACCCAGCGCATGATCTGCGCCAACCAGCAGCAGCTGTCGCAGTCCATGTGCAGCACCTTCGAGACGCCGCCGGTGCTGGTGGACTGGCTGCCCTGGAACCACACCGCCGGCGGCAACCACGACTTCTTCATGTGTGTGGCCCATGGCGGCTCTTTCTACATCGACGAGGGCAAGCCCACCCCGGCGCTGATCGGCGAGACGATCCGCAACCTGCGCGAGATCGCGCCGACCTGGTACTTCAACGTGCCGGTGGGCTACGAGGCCCTGGCCCGGGCGATGGAGACGGACGACACGCTGCGCCGCAACTTCTTCTCGCGCCTGCGCTCCATGATGTACGCCGGCGCCGCGCTCTCGCAGCCGGTGCAGGACGCGCTCTACGCCCACGCCGAGCGCGAGTCCGGCGAGCGCATCCCCATGACCGCTGGCCTGGGCATGACCGAGTCCTCGCCCTTCGCGCTGTTCGTCACCAACCCGCACTCGCTGGCCGGCCACGTGGGCCTGCCCTCGGCCGGCATGGAGATCAAGCTGGTGAAGATGGGCGACAAGCAGGAGATCCGCTACAAGGGCCCCAACATCACCCCCGGCTACTGGCGCAACCCCGAGGCTACTGCCGAGGCCTTCGACGAGGAAGGCTTCTTCTGCACCGGCGACGCGGTGATGTGGATCGACGAGAAGGACAAGAACCTGGGCCTCAAGTTCGACGGCCGCATCGCCGAGGACTTCAAGCTCGCCACCGGCACCTTCGTGAGCGTGGGCCCGCTGCGCGGCAAGATCAACGGCGCCGGCGCGCCCTATGTGCAGGACGCGGTGATCACCGGCCTGAACATGAACGAGATCGGCGCCCTGCTGGTGACCACGCCGGCGATCCGCCAGCTTGCCGGCCTGCCCGCCTCGGCCTCCATGGAGGACGTCGTGGCCAGCGCGCCGGTGAAGGCCTGGCTGCAGGACCTGGTCGACCGCCTGGCCAAGGACGCCACCGGCAGCGCCACCCGCGTGGCCCGCGCCCTGATCCTCACCGAGGCGCCGCACATGGACAAGGGCGAGATCACCGACAAGGGGTCCCTGAACCAGCGCGCCATGCTCAAGCACCGCGCCGCCCTGGTCGAGGCCCTGCACGCCGGCACCGCGCCGCACATCGCCATTCCCCAGAAGAAAGGGAGCTGAGACATGAAGATCGAAGGACAGTCCGCCATCGTCACCGGGGGCGCCTCGGGCCTGGGTGAGGCCACCGCCCGCCTGCTGGCCGCGCGCGGCGCCAAGGTCGCGGTGTTCGACCGCAATGCCGAGGGCGCCCAGCGCGTGGCCGCCGAGATCGGCGGCATCGCCTGCCCCTGCGACATCACCGACGAGGCCAGCGCCTCGGAGGCGATTGCGAAGGCCGCCGCCGCCCACGGGCCGGTGCGCCTCCTGATGAACGTGGCCGGCATCGGCAGCGCCAAGCGCATCGTGCAGCGTGACGGCAGCCCCGCCCCGCTGGCTGATTTCACCCGCGTGATCAATGTGAACCTGGTGGGCTCCTACAACATGGCCCGCCTCTTCGCCGCGCAATGCGCCGCCCAGCCCGGTCTGGAAGACGGCGAGCGCGGCGTGATCCTGTTCACCGCCTCGGTCGCCGCTTTCGACGGCCAGGTGGGCCAGGAGGCCTACAGCGCCTCCAAGGGCGGCGTCGTCGGCATGACCCTGCCCATGGCGCGCGACCTGGCGCAGCACGGCATCCGCGTG
>CAZCTU010000063.1:0-4574 GCA_964501495.1 uncultured Ramlibacter sp. | reverse complement strand
CATCGGCACCGCCAAGCGCATCGTGCAGCGTGACGGCAGCCCCGCCCCGCTGGAGGACTTCACCCAGGTGATCACCGTGAACCTGGTGGGCAGCTACAACGCCGCCCGCCTGTTCGCGGCTGCCTGCGCCAAGCTGCCCCCGCTGGAAGGCGGCGAGCGTGGCGTGATGATGTTCACCGCCTCCGTGGCCGCCTTCGACGGCCAGGTCGGCCAGCAGGCCTACAGCGCCTCCAAGGGCGGCCTGGTGGGCATGACCCTGCCCATGGCGCGCGACCTGGCGCAGCACGGCATCCGCGTGTGCACCGTGGCGCCCGGCCTGTTCGCCACGCCGCTGATGAAGGAGCTGCCCGAGGCCGTGCAGCAGTCGCTGGCGGCGTCCATCCCCTTCCCGTCGCGCCTGGGCCATCCCGAGGAGTTCGCCCAGCTGGCCGCGCACATCGTCACCAACGGCCACCTCAATGGCGAGGTGATCCGGCTGGACGGCGCGTTGCGGATGGCGCCACGCTGAGCACTCAGCGACTCCTTCACACCCCCCGATTTCTTCCACCCTCCCCCACGAAACCAGGAGACATTTCCATGACCACCCGCCGTCAATTCGTGCAATCCGCTGCCTCGCTCGCCGCGCTGGGCGCCTTCCCGATGGCTGCCTTCGCGCAGGCCATCGACCAGGTGAAGATCCTCTACGGCTTCCCGGCCGGCAGCTCGGGCGACACCGTGGCCCGCCGCGTGGGCGAGAAGATGGCCGGCTCGGCCTTCACGAAGAACACCGCGGTGGTGGACAACCGGCCCGGCGCCGGCGGCCGCATCGCCCTGGAGGCGCTGAAGGCCGCCCCGGCCGACGGCTCCGTGCTGGCCCTGGCCCAGGTGTCGGCGCTGGCCAACTACCCGTTCATCTACGCCAAGATGAACTACGAGGCCAAGGACTTCGCCCCCGTGTCCATCGGCGCCATCATGCAGCACGGCCTGGCCGTGGGCCCGATGGTCCCTGCCACGGTGAAGACCGTGAAGGACTTCCTGGCCTGGGCCAAGGCCAACCCCAAGGACGCCAGCTACGGCTCGCCCGGCGCCGGCTCCACGCCCCATTTCCTGGGCGCGCTCCTGGGCATGAACAGCGGCACGGACCTCAAGCACGTGCCCTATCGCGGCTCCATCCCCGGCGTGACCGACGTGCTGGCCGGCCAGGTCGCCGCCATGGTGACCCCGCACGGCGACTTCATCCAGCACCACAAGGCGGGCAAGCTGCGCGTGCTGGCCACCTCCGGCCCCAAGCGCTCGCCCTACCTGCCCGACGTGGCCACCTTCGCCGAGCAGGGCTTCGCCGACCTGACCACCGAGGAGTGGTTCGGCTTCTACGCCCCGGCCCGCACGCCCAAGAACGTGATCGCCGCCGCCAACGCCGCCATCGTCGCCGCGCTGAAGGACAAGTCGGTCACCGAGGCGCTGGCCGGCGTGGGCCTGATCGCCAACCCGACGACGCCCGAGGAAATGCAGCGCTGGCAGGACGCCGAGGTCAAGAACTGGGGCCCGCTGATCAAGAAGATCGGCTTCACCGCCGAGTCCTGATCGCTGATCCCCTGATCGCCTGATCGCGCACCCGAGACCCTGACGCATGGACTACCAGCCCGCCCTCGAAGACAGCCGCTTCCTCCTGTTCGACGTGCTCGACGCCCCCGGCCAGCTGCGGCCCGCCGTGGACGCCGAGATGGCGGACCGGGAGCTGCTGGAGCAGGTCCTGGAGGAAGCCGCCCGCTTCGTGGGGGGCGTGGTCGCCCCGCTGCGCGCGGTGGGCGACGCCCCGGGCTGCCGCTTCGAGGCGGGCCGCGTCACCACGCCGCCCGGCTTCAAGGAGGCCTACCGGGCCTTCCACGAAGCCGGCTGGCCCGCGCTGGCCTGCGCCCCCGAGGACGGCGGCCAGGGCCTGCCCTGGGTGCTGGAGGGCGTGCTCTATGAATGGCTGTCGGCCGCCAACCATGGCTGGACCATGGCGCCCGGCCTGCTGCACGGGGCCTACGAGTGCCTGCGGCACCACGGCAGCGACGCGCTCAAGGCGCGCTACCTCGGGAAGATTGCCAGCGGCGAATGGCTGGCGACCATGTGCCTGACCGAGCCGCAGGCCGGCAGCGACCTGGGGCTGGTGCGCACGCGCGCCACGCCCGAAGGCGATGCCTTCCGCGTCTCGGGCAGCAAGATCTTCATCTCCGGCGGCGAGCACGACCTCACGGACAACATCGTCCACCTGGTGCTGGCCCGCCTGCCGGATGCCCCGGCCGGCCCCAAGGGGCTGAGCCTGTTCCTGGTGCCCAAGGTCCTGCCGGACGGCGCGAAGAACGGGGTGCATTGCGACCGCATCGAGGAAAAGATGGGCCTGCACGGCAGCCCCACCTGCGTGATGCGCTTCGAAGACGCCACCGGCTGGCTGGTGGGCGAACCCGGGCGCGGGCTGAACGCGATGTTCGTGATGATGAACGCCGCCCGCCTGCATGTGTCGCTCCAGGGCATCGGCCTGCTGGATGCCGCCGTGCAGCTGGCTGCCGCCTACGCCGCCGACCGCCGCCAGATGCGCGTGCCCGGCCCGCGCGACGCCTCGCAGCCGGCCGACGCCATCGAGGGCCACCCCGCGGTGCGCCGCATCCTGGACACCCAGCGCGCCTGGGTGGACGGCGGCCGCCTCATCGCCTACCAGACCGGCATCGAGCTGGACCTGGCCAAGGGCCACCCCGACGCCGCCCGCCGCGAGGCCGCCCACCTGTGGTGCAGCCTGGCCACGCCGGTGCTCAAGGCGGCCTGGACGGACCAGGGTTTCCATGGCGCCAGCGAGTGCCTGCAGGTCTTCGGCGGCCACGGCTACGTGCGCGAATGGGGCATCGAGCAGATCGTGCGAGACTCGCGCGTGGCGATGATTTACGAAGGAACCAACGAGATCCAGGCGATCGACCTGCTGGTGCGCAAGGTGCTGCCCGATGGCGGCGCCGGCTTCGCCACGCTGATGCAGCGCCTGGCCGCCGACCTGGACGAATCCCACCCGCAGGACGCCGCCGTGCGCGAGGGGCTGCAGCGCCTGTCCGGCCTCGCCCCCGCGCTGGCGAAGTCGGCCGCCGCCGACCCGCAGGCCCCCTACTGGGTGGCTGGCGATTTCCTGCGCGCCACGGCCCTGGGCCTCATGGGCTGGGCCTGGTCGACGCTGCGCCGCACCGGGCAGGCGCAGGCGCCGCGCTGGCAGGGCCCGGACCAGGCCTTCCAGCGCTGGGTCTGGCCCGAGTTCGCGATGCGCCTGGCCATCGTGGAGGCGCGCGGCTGAGGCCGCCCCGGCCGCACGCCCGCTGGACACACCCGCCCCTCCCCCGAACCCGAACGACGAGACAGCACGTGGGCGCCAAAGGTCCCCTTGACGAAACGCCCTGGGTCGACCAGGTCGACACCCGCTACCTGGAAAGCCTGCTGGGCTACAACGCCCGGCGCGCCTCGCTGGCCGTGATCGGCCGCTTCATGGAGCGCATGGCGCCCTATGACCTGCGGCCGGTGGATTTCTCGGTGCTGTCCCTGGTGGCCCACAACGCGGGCATCACCTCCCGCCAGCTGTGCGCCGCCCTGGGCATCCTGCCGCCCAACCTGGTCGGCCTGGTCGCCGCCCTGGAAAAGCGCGACCTGGTGACCCGCCTGCCGCACCCGCGCGACGGCCGGGCCATGGGGCTGCACCTCACGCCCGCCGGCCGCCGCCTGGTCGAGTCGGCCGAGCAGACGGCCGCCCAACTGGAGGCCGAAGCCGCCTCCGCCCTGACAGCCGCCGAGCAGAAAACCCTGCTGCGCCTGCTCAAGAAGGTCTACCAGTCCAGCTGACACAGGCCCCTTCGGGCCCCCGGCGGCCCCCGGTCGCCCGGCAACCTAGCCAACCCTCGTGCCGCCGCCCAGGACGGCCCCCGCTTGCTATTGTTTATGTAGCAGATAGGGCGTACACTCTTTTCGTATCTCGCACAACAACAGGGCACTGCCCACCCCGCCGGAGAAGTCCCCGATGAGTTCCAAGGAGCAAGCCGCCTCCGCCCAGCGCTCCCAGCTGTACGAGCTGTTCGCGCTGCTGGAGGCCCGCTATGCGATGCGCGTGCTCTGGGCGCTGCGGGACGGCCATCCCCAGACGTTCCGGCTGCTGCAGGACAGCGTGGGCGGCATCACGCCCAACACGCTGAACACCCGCATCAAGGAACTGCGCGAGGCCGGCCTGCTGGACCACGGCCCGGACGGCTACCTGGTCACCCCCATCGGCAGCGAGCTGCTGCGGCGGCTGGCCGACCTGCAGGGCTTTGCCGGGCGCTGGGTGGCGGGCCGCCGCAAGCCCTGAGCACCCCGGCCGGCCGCTGCCCGCCTGCCCCGGCCCCCGAATCGGTAAACTCGTCGGCTTTCCCCCAAGGACTCCGACATGACCACCACCCCCTCCGGCCTGCAGTACGAAGACACCCAAACCGGCGACGGCGCCGAGGCCAAGCCCGGCCAGTACGTGAGCGTGCACTACACCGGCTGGCTGTACAAGGACGGCCAGCAGGGCGCCAAGTTCGACTCCAGCCGTGACCGCAACGACC
>CAZCTU010000062.1:0-8057 GCA_964501495.1 uncultured Ramlibacter sp. | reverse complement strand
TGCTTCGCCGCAGCATCGACGCCCAGGGCAAGAGCCGCGCCTGGGTCAACGGCAGCCCCGCTACCGCCACCCAGCTGCGCGAGGCGGGTGATCGCCTGGTCGACATCCACGGCCAGCACGCCTGGCAAAGCCTCACCCGGCCCGAGGCGGTGCGCGGCCTGCTCGATGGCTATGCGGGCCTCGCCACCCAGAAGCTCACCGGCCTGTGGCAGGCCTGGCGCGCCGCGCAGAAGACCCTCACCGAAGCGCGCGCCGCCCAGGACTCGCTGCAGCGCGAGCGCGAGCGCCTCGCCTGGCAGATCGGCGAGGTCGACAAGCTCGCCCCCGGCGCCGACGAGTGGGAAGACCTCAACGCCGGCCACACCCGCCTGGCCAACGCCCAGGGGCTGATGGACGCCGCCAACGGCGCGCTCGCCGCGCTCGAGGGCGAGGACGGCGGCCGGGACGAGAGCGCCACCCGCCTGCTGGCCCGCGCCCAGGCCGCCCTGCAGGCGCAGGAGCACCTGGAGCCCGAATTCCGCGGCCTGGCCGAAGTGCTGGCATCCGCCCTGGCGCAGGCCGAGGACGCCGCGCACTCGCTGCACGCCTACCTGCGCAGCGCCGACCTCGACCCGCAGCGCCTGGCCGAACTCGACGAGCGCCTGGGCCAATGGGTCTCCCTGGCCCGCCGCTACAAGCGCCCGCCGGAGGAACTGCCCGCGGTGCTGGCCGGCTGGCGCCAGGAGCTGGCGCAGCTCGACGCCGCCGCCGACCTGCAGGCCCTGGAGGCCGCGCAGGAGCAGGCCCGCCAGGCCTGGATGGACGAGGCGCAGCGCCTGTCCAAGGCCCGCGCCAAGGCCGCGCCCAAGCTGGCCCAGGCCATCACCCAGGCCATGCAGGGCCTGGGCATGCAGGGCGGCCGCTTCGAGGTCACCCTGGAGAAACTCGAGCAGCCCGCGCAGCACGGCCTGGAGGATGTGTCCTTCCTCGTCGCCGGCCATGCGGGCAGCACGCCGCGCCCGGTGGGCAAGGTGGCCTCGGGCGGCGAGCTCTCGCGCATCGCGCTGGCCATTGCGGTCACCACCAGCGAGTTGGGCGAAGCGGGCACCTTGATTTTTGACGAGGTCGACTCCGGTGTGGGCGGCGCCGTGGCCGAAACCGTGGGCCGCCTGATGAAACAACTGGGCCAACACCGCCAGGTGCTGGCCGTGACCCACCTGCCCCAGGTGGCCGCCTGCGCTGACCACCACCTGCTGGTGAGCAAGGCCGCAGCCCAAGGCCAGGTCAGCAGCCAGGTGCGCCCCGTGAGCGGCGAAGAGCGCGTGATCGAAATCGCCCGCATGCTGGGCGGCGAGAAGTTGTCCGCAACCACCCTGGCCCACGCCCGCGAAATGCTGGGCGCTCCTTCCAAAACGGTTGGCCGCAAAGCCGCCCAAAGCTGAGCATGGACATCATCCTGATCACCGGCATGTCCGGCTCCGGCAAATCGGTGGCGCTGCACGCCCTGGAGGACGCCGGCTACTACTGCGTGGACAACCTGCCGCCCGAGCTGCTGCTGTCCTTCGTCGACCTGGAGCAGCGGGTGTCCGCGCGCCGGGTCGCCATCGCGGTGGACGTGCGCAGCGCCCTCGCCCTGCCCCAGGTGCCCGCCCAGCTCGCGACGCTGCGCCAGCGCGGCATCCAGGTGCGCTCGCTGTTCCTGGACTCCAGCACCGACACCCTGGTGCGGCGCTTCTCCGAGACCCGCCGCCGCCACCCGCTCTCGGGCGAGCAGGCCGAGGACGCGGCCGCCGGCACCGGGCGCGACCCGCTGGCCGACCGCCAGCATGCGCTGGTCGACGCGATCGAGCTCGAGCGCGAGCTGCTCGCCGACCTGCGTGACCAGGCCCATGTCATCGACACCAGCGTGCTGCGCTCGGCGCAGCTACAGGGCTATGTGAAGTCGCTGCTGTCGGCGCCGACCAGCCGGCTCACCCTGGTCTTCGAATCCTTCGCCTTCAAGCGCGGCATCCCGGTCGACGCCGACTACGCCTTCGACGTGCGCATGCTGCCCAACCCGCACTACGAGCCGGCGCTGCGGGACCTCACCGGCCGCGACGGCCCGGTCATCGACTTCCTGCGCGCCGACCCGGAGGTGGAGCGCATGCGCGGTCACATCGAGGCCTTCCTCGAGCAGTGGCTGCCGATGCTGGCCCGCGACCACCGCAGCTACGTCACCGTGGCCATCGGCTGCACCGGCGGGCAGCACCGCTCGGTCTACCTGGTCGAACAGCTCGCCGCCGCCTTCGCCTCCCGCTGGACCACCCTCAAGCGGCACCGCGAACTCGACGGGCACTGAGCCTCAGTCGCCGACGGACGCCAGGAGGCGCCTGACCGGCGCCGGCAGGCCCAGGGCCGGCCAGTCCGCCGCGGCGACCCAGCTTCCCTCGATCCCCAATTTGCCACGCGTGGGCATTTCGATCCGCACCGGATGCAGGTGCAGGTCCTTGTGCGTGAGCACATGCACGAAGGGCGCCAGGTCCTCGGCAACCGCCTGCGCCGGCAACGCCTGCCCCAGGGCCTCGGCCGACTCGAACACCGGCAGGCAATGCAGCCCGGCCCAGATGCCGGTGGACGGGCGCTTGTGCAGCCACACCGCGCCGTCGGCGCGCCGCGCCAGCAGCACCCACAGGGCCTGCGCGCTGCGTTTGAGCTTGCGGGTGCGCACCGGAAAGCGCTCGGGCTCGCCGTTCCGGGACGCCTGGCACTGCGGCTGCAGCGGGCACAGCAGGCAGTTGGGCGAGCGCGCGAGGCAGACGGTAGCGCCCAGGTCCATCAGGCCCTGGGTGTAGGCCGGCATGTCGGCGCTGCGCGCGGGCACCAGGTCCTGCGCCAGCGCCCACAGGCGCTTCTCCTGCGCCGCCTGCGCGAGGTCCCCCTCGAAAGCCAGCACCCGCGAGAGCACCCGCTTGACGTTGCCGTCCAGGATGGCGATGCGCTCGCCAAAGCAGAAGGACGCGATGGCCGCCGCCGTCGACCGGCCGATGCCGGGCAGGGTCTGCAGCGCCTCGGCGCTGCCCGGGAAGCGGCCGCCGTGCTCGCGCGCCACCACCTGCGCGCAGCGATGCAGGTTGCGGGCGCGGCTGTAGTAGCCCAGGCCGCTCCACAGGCCCAGCACCTCGTCCTCGGAGGCCGCGGCCAGGTCGGTCACCGCGGGGAAGCGCGCGAGGAACCGCTCGTAGTACCCCAGCACCGTGGCCACCTGGGTCTGCTGCAGCATCACCTCGGACAGCCAGACCCGGTAGGGGTCGCGGGTGGCCTGCCAGGGCAGGCCGCTGCGACCATGAGCGCGCTGCCAGCGCACCACCTCGTCGGCGACGGACAAGGATTTAGCGGCACTCGGGGCGGACCGCTTCGCCCCGGCAGACTTCTTCGAGGTCATCGCTGGCAGGTTCCGCAGAAATAGGTCGCCCGCTGGCCCTGCAGCATCCGCCGCACCGCCTGGCCGCAGACCCGGCAGGGTTCGCCCTCGCGGTCGTAGACCATGGCCTCGAGCTGGAAGTAGCCGCTCTCGCCCCAGGCGTTCGAGAAATCGCGCAGCGTGCTGCCGCCCTTTTCCACCGCGCGCGCCAGCACCTGGCGGATGGCGGCGTGCAGGCGGGTCGCCCGCTCCAGGCTGATGCGGCAGGCGCGGGTGGTGGGCCGGATGCCGGCCAGGAACAGGGCCTCGGAGGCATAGATGTTGCCCACGCCGACCACCAGGTCGCCCGCGAGCAGCACCTGCTTGATCGGCGCACGGCGCAGGCGCAGGCCGGCGTGGAACACCTGCGGGTCGAAGTCGGCCTCCAGCGGCTCGAAGCCCAGGCCGCCCAGGAGCTTGCGGGCCACCGGCGAATCTTCGGACGGCGCGTGGACCAGGGCGCCGAAGCGGCGCGGGTCGTTCAGGCGCAGCGTGCCGCGGCTGGTGACCAGGTCGAAGTGGTCGTGCAGGCCGGGCGGCGGCGGCGCGTCCTGAAAGGAGAGGCTGCCGGACATGCCCAGGTGCACCAGCAGCAGGCCGGCGTCGAGGTCGACGAGCAGGTACTTGCCGCGCCGGCGCACGCCCCGCACCTGGCGGCCCGCCAGCGCCTGCGGGTCGCAGCCCAGGGGCCAGCGCAGGGGCTTGCCCAGACGCAGCTGCAGCACCTGGGCGCCTGCGATGCGGTCGGCAAAGCTGCGGCGCGTGACTTCGACTTCTGGCAGTTCGGGCATGGTCTGGCAGCGGCGATTATGATGGCCCGCATGACTGTGCATCGCCCTGCGACGAGGTCTGGCGCGGGCTGGCCCGCCGCCTCCTGCGCCCCCGCTGCCTTGCTGGCGGTCACCCACGCCCTTTCTCGCGCCGTCCCCCGCGCCTTCCCCTCCGCCACCCTGCGGATGCCGGCGCTGGCCACCGTCGCCGCGCTGGCGTGCCTGCTGGCCCCGGCCCCTGGCGTCCTGGCGCAGTCACCCGCCGCACCGGCCCGAAGCGCGGCCTCTGCCGCCAAGGCCCCCGCACCCGCCGAAGCCCCCCGCGCCTCCGCGCTCACCGCCGAACTGTTCTACCAGTTGCTGGTCGGCGAGATGGCCGCCCGCAGCAATGAGCCGGGCCTGGCCTTCCAGACCCTGCTTGACGCCGCCCGCCGCAGCAACGACCCCGCGGTCTACCAGCGCGCGGTCGAGGTCGCACTGCAGGCCCGCGCCGGCGAGTCGGCCCTGCAGGCGGCCCGCGCCTGGAAGCAGGCCCACCCCCAGTCGCGCGAGGCCACCCGCTTCGTGCTGCAGATCCTGCTGGCCCTCAACCGCGTCGCCGAATCGGCCGAGCCCCTGCGACAGCTCCTGACGCTCACCCCGCCGCCCGAGCGCGCCGCCACCCTGGCCCTGGTGCCCCGCCTGTACGCGCGCGCCGGCGACAAGGCCCAGGCCCTGCGCCTCACCGAGCAGGCGCTGGCCGAATGGGCTGCGCGGCCCGAGACCGCGGGCCCGGCCTGGACCGCCATCGCCCGCATGCGCCTGGCTGCTGGCCAGGAGGCGCATGCGCTCGAGGGCGCCCAGCGCGCCCTGGCCGCCGACCCGGCCGACGAGGGCCCGGTGATGCTGGCCCTGGAGCTGATGGACCCGCGCCTGCCCCAGGCCGAGGCCCTGGTGCATCGTTACCTCGCCAGCCCGCAGGCCCGGCCCGAGACCCGCCTGGCCTATGCGCGCCTCCTGCTCGAGGCCCAGCGCGCCGGCGAGGCCCGCCAGCAGCTGCAGCTGCTCACGCGCCAGAAGCCCGACTTCCCCGACGCCTGGCTGGTGCTGGGCGTGCTGCAGACGCAGGAGAACCAGCTCGAGCCGGCCGAGACCGCGCTGAAGAAATACCTGGCCCTGATGCAGGCCGATGGCCGCGACGCCCGGGGCGAGTCCGTGCGCGGTCTGACCCAGGCCTACCTCGCCCTGGCCCAGATCACCGAGAAGCGCGGCGACCTGCCGGGCGCGCTGCGCTGGCTGGACCGCATCAACGGGGCGCCCGACCTGCTGGCGATCCAGGCGCGCCGCGCCTCGGTGCTGGCGCGCCAGGGCCGCATGGAGGAGGCCCGCGCCCTGCTGCGCTCAGTGCCCGAGCGCGACACCGCCGCCGCCCGCGCGAAGGTGCTGGCCGAGGTCCACCTGCTGCGGGAGAACCGGCAATACCCGGCCGCCTACGAGCTGCTGGCCGACGCGGTCAAGCGCAACCCCAAGGACACCGAGCTGCTCTACGAGCAGGCAATGAACGCCGAGAAGCTGGGGCGGCTCGAGGAGATGGAGCTGCTGCTTCGCCAGGCGATCTCGGTCAAGCCCGACTTCCACCACGCCTACAACGCCCTGGGCTACTCCCTGGCCGATCGCAACGTGCGCCTGCCCGAGGCGCGCGAGCTGATTCGCAAGGCGCTCGAGTACGCGCCCGGCGACCCCTTCATCACCGACAGCCTGGGCTGGGTCGAGTTCCGCCTCGGCAACACCGCCGAGGCTCTGCGCCTGCTGGAAAAGGCCTTCCGCGACCGGCCCGACGCCGAGATCGCCGCCCACCTGGGCGAGGTGCTCTGGAGCCTGGGCCGCAAGCCGCGCGCGCTGGAAGTGTGGCGCGAGGGCCTGGCCCAGAACCGCGACAACGAGACCCTGCAGTCCACGCTGCAGCGGCTGCAGGTCAAGCCCTGAGCGCGCGCATGCCGCAGGTCCGACGCCGCTTCGCGGCCCTGTCACTGCCCGTGATGGCCGCCGCCTGGGCACTGGGCGGCTGCGCCTCGCTGCGCCCGGCCGCAGTGTCCGCCCACCTCCCGCACTGGAGCGGACGCCTCGCCCTCAAGGTGGACGACGACCCGCGCCAGTCCTTCAGCGCCGGCTTCGACCTGCGCGGCTCGCCCCGCCAGGGCGCGCTCGAACTCATGACACCCCTGGGCGGCACCGCCGCCCTGCTCGAATGGTCCGCCGCCGGCGCGCGGCTGCAGGTGCCCGGCGAACCGCCACGCCAGGCGGCCTCGCTCGAGGCTCTGGTGGAAGCCGCCACCGGCACCGCCGTCCCGGTGGCCGCCCTGTTCGACTGGCTCGAGGGCCGGCCCACCGAAGTGGCGGGCTGGCAGGCCGACCTCTCCCAGCGGGACCGGGGCCGGCTGCAGGCCCGGCGCCTGCGCCCCGCCGCCGACCTGCGGCTGGTGCTGGACAATCCGTCCCCTTGAACCGTCCCATGAAGGCCCTCTACGACATCCCGGCTCCGGCCAAGCTGAACCTGTTCCTGCACGTGACCGGGCGGCGGGCCGATGGCTACCACCTGCTGCAGTCGGTGTTCATGCTGGTCGACTGGCACGACACCCTGCACTTCGAGCGGCGCGCAGACGGCGCCATCAGCCGCGAGGACCTGCTCGCGCCGCTGCCGGAAGACGACCTGTGCCTGCGTGCGGCCCGGGCGCTGCAGCAGGCCACCGGCACCGCACAGGGCGCGCACATTTCCATCGCCAAGCGCCTGCCGGCCCAGGCCGGCATGGGCGGCGGGTCATCCGACGCGGCCAGCTGCCTGCTGGCCCTGAACCGCCTCTGGGGCCTGGGCCTCTCGCGCGATGCGCTCGAGCGCATCGGCCTCACCCTGGGCGCCGACGTGCCCTTCTTCCTGCGCGGACGCAACGCCTGGGTCGAGGGCATCGGCGAGCAGATCACCCCGGTCGACCTGCCGCCGGCCCGCTTTCTGGTGGCCAAGCCGGCGCAAGGACTCGAAACAGCGCGAATCTTCGGTCACCCGGAGCTTTCGAGGGCCTCGGAGCCTGCTATACTCTCGCGCTTTGCTGCACATCCTTATGGCTTCGGCCACAACGACTTGCAGCCGGTGGCCGAAAAGCTCAGCCCCGACGTCCGGCAAGCCCTCCAGTGGGTGGCCGACCAGGGAGGCGAAGCGAAGGAGCACAAGCTCCAGGCCCGGATGACCGGTTCCGGCAGCGCGGTGTTCGCCCAACTGCCCGACGACTGGGCCCATCCGAAGACGGAGGTTCCGCCCGGCTGGCAGGTAGAGGTTTGTAGTAATTTGGCGGCACACCCCCTGGTGGAGTGGGCAGCCAGCGACAAATAAACGGTGGGTGGCCGAAAGGCCGTCCTCCTGTGTAGGGGAGTCGCCAAGTTGGTTAAGGCACCGGATTTTGATTCCGGCATGCGAGGGTTCGAGTCCTTCCTCCCCTGCCAAACCTTTTGCGGGAAGCGCCGCCTCCGGGGCTTCAGCGAGTGAGAAACAGGCCCCTTCGTGGGGCATAAAAGACAAAAGCCCCGTCACCGGGGCTTTGTTGACTTCAGCAAAACCTTTCTAGTCGCTGGTCCGAACATGCAGGCTGCTCAGACTCCCGATTTCATGGTGTTCACCGGCAATGCCAACCCGGCACTGGCTGCCGAGATCGCCGGCCACCTGGGCATCACCCTCGGCGCCGCCAGCGTCGGCCGCTTCTCCGACGGCGAGGTCACGGTCGAACTGAACACCAACGTCCGCGCCCGCGACGTCTTCGTGGTCCAGTCCACCTGCGCCCCCACGAACGAGAACCTGATGGAACTGCTGATCATGGTCGACGCGCTCAAGCGCGCCTCGG
>CAZCTU010000061.1:0-8119 GCA_964501495.1 uncultured Ramlibacter sp. | reverse complement strand
GGTAGTTGATGCCCAGGCCGCCGCCGAAGTCGATGTGTTCAAGGCGAATGCCTGCGGCCTCGATCGCTTCCACCAGCTCGAGCACCCGGTCCATCGCGTCCAGGTAGGGGCCGGACTCGGTGATCTGCGAACCGATGTGGCAGTCGATGCCCACCACTTTCAGACCCGGCAGGGTGGCCGCGCGCTGGTAGGCGGCCAGGGTGCGCTCGTGCGCCACGCCGAACTTGTTGCCCTTGAGGCCGGTGGAGATGTAGGGGTGGGTCTTGGCGTCGACGTTGGGGTTGACGCGGATGCTCACCGGGGCCTTGAGGCCCAGGCCCTGGGCGACCTCGCTCAGGACTTCCAGCTCGGACTCGCTCTCGACGTTGAAGCAGCCGATGCCGGCCTGCAGCGCCTGGCGCATCTCGGCGCGGGTCTTGCCCACGCCCGAGAAGATGATATTGGCAGGCGTCGCGCCAGCGGCCAGCGCACGCGCGAGCTCGCCGCCGGAGACGATGTCGAAGCCGCAGCCGGTGCGGGCAAAGACCTGCAGCACCGCCAGCGAGGAGTTGGCCTTCATCGCGTAGTGGATGGTGGCCTTGCGGCCGGCGAAGCCGCGCTGGTAGGCCGCAAGGGCCGAGAGCATCGCCGCCTTGGAGTAGACGAAGAGGGGCGTGCCGTGGGCGCGGGCCAGGTCGGACAGGCGGCAGCCTTCCAGCCACAGCTCGTCGCCGCGGCGGGCCAGGTGGGGAGCGCCGGGCAGGGAGGCGGGGGAGGGCTGGGTCATGGCTGTCGGAGGGTATTGCTGGGAGCCGGCGTGGCGTCGCCGGCCTTGGTGCCGTTGGGGCTGGAGGCGGTCGGCGCGGCGGAGGGGCGGGCCAGCTCCCGGCCGGGCGGCAGCACCAGGTCTCCCCTCTGGCCGCAGGCCGATAGGCCCGGCAGCGCGGCGGCGCACAGGGCGGCCACTAGAATCGTCGGCGACTTGCGAAACATCGAAGAATTGTAATGACCGACCTCGAATACCTGGACCGCGCCGAGGCCCTGCTGCGCCAGGTGGAGGCCTGCTGTGACCGCCTCAACGACGAGACGGATGCCGACATCGACAACCAGCGCGTCGGCGGCATGGTCACGCTCACCTTCCCCAACCGCAGCCAGGTCATCGTGAACCTGCAAAAGCCGCTGCAGGAAGTGTGGATGGCCGCCCGCGCCGGCGGCTTCCACTACAAGTTCGATGGGGCGCGCTGGATGGACACCAAAGGCCACGGCGAATTCTTCGAGCACCTCACCCGCTGCGCCAGCGAGCAGGCCGGGATGGCGCTGCGCTTCAGCGCCACCTGACCTCTCCGGTCACCCTTTTTCCGTGTCGGCTCCGCCGCAGCCCCGTCACCGGGGTCCCGGGAATCAGTTCCGGAACAGGTCGAGGATGCTGCGCCGCTCCTCGGATGGGGTGCGTCCGGCCGGCGCCTCGTTGCCGCCCACGCTGCTTACCCCGCCGCCACGGCTGAACTCGCCGTAGAACCACTCCCCGCCGACGTTGACCACGCCCTCGGGCGCGCTCGGCTCGTACACCGGCACGCCATTGAGCGCGGTCTGCATGAAGGAGATCCACACCGGCAGTGACAGTCCGCCGCCGGTTTCGCGGTCGCCCAGCGAGCGGGGCGAGTCGTAGCCCATCCAGACCACCGCCGCCACCGTCGGGTGGAAGCCGGCGAACCAGGTGTCGACCGCGTCGTTGGTGGTGCCGGTTTTGCCGTACAGGTCGGGCCGCTTGAGGTCGACCTGGGCCTTGGCGGCGGTGCCCGAGCGGGTGATCGCCTGCGGCAGGCGGTTCATCACGAAGGCATTGCGCGGATCGATCGCGCGGGGCGCATCGCCGGCCTGCGGTTGCGGCACCTCGACCAGCATCTTGCCGCGCTGGTCGGTGATCTTGCGGATCACCCAGGGGCTGACCCGGTAGCCGCCGTTGGCGAAGACCGAGTAGCCGGTGGCCATCTGCATCGGCGTCACCGAGCCGGCCCCGAGCGCCATGGTGAGGTAGGCCGGGTGCTTCTCGGCCTCGAAGCCGAAGCGGGTGATCCACTCCTGGGCGTACTGCGGGCCGATGGACTGCAGGATGCGGATGGACACCATGTTCTTGGACTTGGCCAGCGCGGTGTGCAGCGGCATCGCGCCCTCGAACTTGCCGTCGTAGTTCTTGGGTTCCCAGGGCTGGCCGCCGGTGGCGGCGGCGTCGAAGAACAGGGGGCTGTCGTTGACCACGGTGGCCGGGCTGAAGCCCTTCTCCAGCGCGGCGGAGTAGATGAAGGGCTTGAACGAGGAGCCCGGCTGGCGCCAGGCCTGGGTCACGTGGTTGAACTTGTTCTTGGCGAAGTCGAAGCCGCCGACCAGGGCCAGGATGGAGCCGTCGCGCGGGTCGACGGCGATGAAGGCGCCTTCCACCTCGGGTAGCTGGGTGATCTCCCAGCCCTTGGCGCCCTTCATGACCCGGATGACCGCGCCCTTGCGCAGCTTGATCTTGGGCGGGGCCTTGTCCGACAGGCCCGACTGGGCCGGCTTGAGGCCCTCGCCGGAAATCTCGAACACGTCACCGGCGCCGCGGGTGGCGACGATTTTCTTTGGCGTGGCCTCGAGCACCACCGCCGCCAGCACGTCGCCGTTGTCGGGGTGATCGGACAGGGCGTCGTCGATCGCGTCGTCGAGTTCCTTGGCATCGGCAGGCAGGTCGACGAACTCCTCGGGGCCGCGGTAGATCTGCCGCTTCTCGTAGTCCATGATGCCCTTGCGCAGGGCCTGGTAGGCGGCCTCCTGCTGGTCGGCCTTCACCGTGGTGTAGACGTTCAGGCCGCGGGTGTAGGTCTCGTCGCCGTACTGGGTGTAGACCAGCTGGCGCACCATCTCGGCCACATAGTCGGAGTGGGTGCGCAGGCTGTCGGAGGAGGAGCGGATCTTCAGCTCCTGGGCGCGGGCCGCAGTGGCCTGGGCCTGGGTGATGAAGCCGTTTTCCTCCATCCGCTCGATGATGTATTGCTGCCGCACCTTGGCCCGCTTGGGGTTGCTGATCGGGTTGTAGGCCGACGGCGCCTTGGGCAGGCCGGCCAGCATCGCCGCCTCGGCCACCGACAGCTCCCGCAGCGGCTTGCCGAAATACGTCTCCGAGGCCGCCGCGAACCCGTAGGCCCGGTTGCCCAGGTAGATCTGGTTCATGTAGATCTCGAGGATCTGGTCCTTGGTCAGGGCATGTTCCAGCTTGAAGGTCAGCAGCACCTCGTAGAGCTTGCGGGTGAAGGTCTTCTCGGTGCTCAGGTAGACGTTGCGCGCCACCTGCATGGTGATGGTCGAGGCCCCCTGGCTCTTGGCCCGGCCCAGGTTGGCGATGGCCGCGCGCAGCAGGCCCTTGTAGTCCACGCCGCCGTGCTCGTAGAAGCGGGCATCCTCGATCGCCAGCACCGCCTGCTTCATCACCTGCGGAATCTCGGCGATCGGGGTGAGGCTGCGGCGCTCCTCGCCGAACTCGCCGATCAGCGCGCCGTCGGCCGAGTAGATCCGCAGCGGCAGCTTGGGCCGGTAGGAGGCCAGGTCCGAGACGTCGGGCAGGTTGGGGTAGGCCACGGACAGGGCCACCGCGATCACGATGGCCAGGCTGGTGGCGCCGGCCAGGCCCAGGCCCAGCGCCCACAGCAGCAGGCGGGTCAGGAGGGGGCGGACGGCTGGGTCGGATTGAGGTTGGGACATCGGCTCGATTATCCGGCTCGGCCGGGGTGGGGCAGCACGCCTGCGCGTGGGACGCGGGCAACGCCGGAATGCCTTAATAGTCAAGACGACTGTAATTCTGCCGTTTTGGCTCTAGCATTGAAGTGAATTCTTAAGTATGTTACGGATCGTGGGGTTTGCGGCTTTGGTGGTCGCGCCTCCGGACCCTTTGGAGTACCGATTGCTGTCCCGAATTTCGAATTGGTCGCCGGCCGCCTGGTCCTGGCTCAGCTCCTCGCCGGCGTCCCTGATGGGCCTGGACATCGGTGCCTCAGGCATCAGGCTGGTCGAACTCGGCCGGGCGCGCGACGGCCAATGGGTCCTGGAGCGCTGCAATTTCGAGCCCCTCGACCGCGACCTGATCGTCGACGGCAATATCGAGAACTTCGACCAGGTGGCCCTGGCCCTGCGCCGGGTGGTCAAGGCCAGCGGCACCCGTACCCGGCTCGCTGCCATGGCGCTGCCGGCCTCGGCGGTCATCACCCGCAAGATCGTCCTGCCGGCCGGCCTTCCCGAGCGCGACCTGGAGGTCCAGGTCGAGATCGAGGCCAACCAGTACATCCCTTTCTCCCTGGACGAGGTGAGTCTCGACTTCTGCGTCATCGGCCCCGCCCTCTCGGGCGGCAACGAGGTCGAGGTGCTCATCGCCGCTTCCCGCCGCGAGAAAGTGCAGGACCGGGAGGGCCTGGCCGAAGCCGCCGGTCTCAAGCTGCAGGTGGTCGACGTCGAATCCTTCGCCGCCCGCCTGGCCGCCGGCCGCCTGCTCGAGACCCTGCCCCTGGGGCGGCCCGATGCCCTGGTCGCCCTGTTCGAGATTGGCGACGTCACCACCAGCCTGCAGGTCTTCAAGGGCGGCGAGGTGGCCTACGAGCGGGACCAGCCCTTTGGCAGCTTCCAGCTGCTGCAGCAGGTCGTGCGTCAGTACGGCTTCTCTACCGAGGAGGCCGAGCAGCGCCTGCGCATCGGCGACATGCCCGCCGATTTCGAGGCGCAGGTGCTGCGGCCCTTCATCGATGGCCTGGCCCAGGACCTGGCCCGGGCCCTGCAGTTCTTCTTCACCAGCACCCCGCACAACCGGGTCGACCACCTGATGCTGGCCGGTAGTGCGGCCTCGCTGCCGGGTCTCACGGCCGCCGTGTCCGCCCACAGCGCCTTTCCCAGCAGCGTGGCCGATCCTTTCCAGGGCATGCCGGTCGCCTCCACGGTCCGCGAGCGTCGCCTGCAGCGCGAGGCGCCCGGCTACCTGGTGGCCTGCGGTCTGGCCATGAGGAGGTTCCTGCCGTGATCCTCATCAACCTGCTCCCTCATCGCGAAGCGGCCCGCCGCAGCCGGCGCGAAGCCTTCTTCTTCATGCTCGGCGCCTCCGTCATCCTGGGCGTGCTCCTGTCGGGCGCGGTCTACCTGTGGCAGGTCGGGCAGGTGGCCCGCCAGGAGGCCCGCAACGAGCTCTTGCGCAGCGAGATCGCGCTGCTCGAAAAGCAGATCAAGGACATCTCGACCCTGCAGGCCGACATCGCCGCGCTGCGTGCCCGCCAGCAGGCGGTCGAAAACCTGCAGGCCGACCGCAACATCCCGGTCAATCTCCTCAATGAGCTGGCCCGGCTGCTGCCGGAGGGGGTCTACCTCACCAGCCTCAAGCAGGACAACCAGTCCGTCCTGCTCACCGGCGTGGCGCACACCAACGAGCGCGTGTCCGAACTGCTGCGTCAGCTCGGCCATGGCAGCGAGTGGCTGAGCCGTCCCGAGCTGGTCGAGATCGTGGCCGGGACGGTCAACCTGGGACCGCGCGAGCAGCGCCGGGTCGCCAACTTCACCCTCCGGGTCCGGGTGAGCCGAGCCGGCGAGGCGCGGCCTGCCGCGGGTGCCGCCTCCGCAGCGCCTTCGGGCTCGCCCGGCTCCCCGGCCGCCCCGGCTTCCGCCGGCGGCGCAGCCGCTCCCTCCACCGCCGCGGCGTCGGCCCGTTCCTGAGGTTGCCATGGCCGCACGCCAGCTCCATCCCCTCCCGACGTCCGCCGCCGCGCCGGCCTCGCCCTGGCGCCAGCTGCGCGCCGAGTTCCAGTCCCTCGACCTTCGTGACCCGGCCGGCTGGCCCGTGCTGCCGCGCCTGGTGCTGTGCATCGCCGTCGCCTTGGCCATCGTCGCCGGGTTGTGGGTGAGCCTGATCAGCGGCAACCGCGAAGCCCTGATCGAGAAGGAGGCCCAGGAGGCCCGGCTCAAGGCCGACTACACCCGCAAGCTGGGCCAGGCGGTCAACCTCGAGGCCATGCGCCGCCAGCGCGAGCAGGTGCGGGCCCAGGTCAACCAGCTGGAGAAGCAGCTGCCGGGCCGCGCCGAGATGGACGCCCTGCTGTCCGACATCAACCAGGCCGGCCTGGGCCGCAGCCTGGCCTTCGAGCTGTTCCGCCCTGGCGCGGTGACCGTGCGCGACTACTACGCCGAGCAGCCCATCGCCCTGCGGGTGGTGGGCCGGTTCCACGACATCGGCGCGTTCGCGGCCGACATCGCCAATCTGTCGCGCATCGTCACCCTCAACAATATTGCCATCACGCCCGCGAAGGAAGGCGGGTTGGTGATGGAAGCCACCGCCAAGACCTTCCGCTATCTCGATCCCGAGGAGGTAGCAGCCCAGCGTCGCGGCGCGGGCGGGGCGCCGGGCGCCGCCGCTCAAACCGGCCCCAGGCCGGCGGGGGCGGCCAAGTCCACCCAGGGAGGCCGGCCATGAACGTGCGCCCGACGAACTTCCGGGGCATGAGGGGCCTGCGGCTTGCGCTCGCGGGCCTGGTCGCCCTGGCCACACTCATGCTGGCCGCCTGCGGCCCCTCCGGCCAGGAAGAGATGCAGGCCTGGATGGCGCGGCAGCGTGCCAGCCTCCATCCCCGCATCGAGCCCATCCCCGAGCCGAGGCCCTTCGAGCCCCAGGCCTACACCCAGGCGGGCGCGGTCGACCCCTTCAGCCCGCAGAAGCTGGCCCTGGCGCTGCGGCGCGACGCCAACCTCGCCGCAGCGACCTCGGCCCTGGTCGCACCGGAGATCAAGCGGCGCAAGGAGCCGCTGGAGGGCTATCCGCTCGATGCGATGTCCATGGTCGGCAGCCTGATCAAGCAAGGACGGCCCATTGCCCTCATCAAGGTCGACAACCAGCTCCACCAGGTGGCGGTGGGGCAGTACCTGGGCCAGAACTACGGCCGTGTCCTGCGCATCACGGAAAGCGAAGTCCGAATCCGCGAGCTCGTCCAAGACCCGTCGGGCACCTGGGTGGAGCGGCCCGCGACCCTGCAGTTACAAGAAAGAGCCAAATGAAAACACGCGTGCGCCCCTTCTTCCGTGGCCCGGCAGGGCGTCTTTCCGGGTCCCTCGTGTCCGCCGTGTTCTTGCTCGCCGCGGTCTGGCTTGCGCAGCCGGCCTGGGCCCAGACCGGCCCGGAGGCTGCCACGCCCGCCATGCCCTCCGCCGTCCAGGCCCCTGCCTCAGAGCCCGAGGTGCTGGGTATCTCCGCCCTGGCCCAGGGCGGCGGCGAGGTCGTGCGCATCGAACTGTCCCGGCCGCTGGCCGCGCCGCCCACCGGTTTCGTCGTGCAGGCCCCGGCCCGCATCGCGCTGGACCTCGCCGGGGTTCGTAGCGCCCTGGACAAGCCCACGGTGGACCTCAGCCAGGGCAACCTCCGCTCCGTCTCCGTGGTCGAGGCGGGGGACCGCACCCGCCTGGTCCTCAACCTGAAGCAGCCCGTCCCCTACAAGACCGTGCTCGACGGCCGCTACCTGCTGGTGCTGCTCGAGCCGGCCGGCGCCGCCACCGGCGCCGCCCCGTCCCCGGCGCCCGCCCCCTTCGCCGAAGGCGCCAACCGCGACACCCTGCCGCTGCGCGACATCGACTTCCGCCGCGGCGCCGGCACGGCCGGACGGGTGGTGGTGGAGCTGGGCAGCCCGCAGGTGGGGGTGGACATCCGCCAGCAGGGCAAGACCCTGGTGGTCGACTTCCTCAAGTCCAGCCTGCCCGAAGGCCTGCGCCGGCGCCTGGACGTCTCCGACTTCGGCACCCCGGTCCAGACGGTGACCACCACCGCCGTCGGGGACCGGGTGCGCATGGTCATCGAGCCGCGCGGCCCCTGGGAGCACAGCGCCTACCAGAGCGACAACCAGTTCGTCGTCGAGGTGCGTCCGCAGCGCAACGACCCCAACAAGCTCACGCAGGGCCCGGGCTACACCGGCGAGAAGCTCTCGCTGAACTTCCAGAACATCGAGGTGCGGGCGCTGCTGCAGGTCATCGCCGACTTCACCAACTTCAACGTCGTCACCTCCGACACCGTCACCGGCTCGCTGACCCTGCGCCTGAAGGACGTGCCCTGGGACCAGGCGCTGGACATCATCCTGCAGGCCAAGGGCCTGGGCAT
>CAZCTU010000060.1:0-8145 GCA_964501495.1 uncultured Ramlibacter sp. | reverse complement strand
GCCGCGGCCGTAGCCGCGCGGCGCCGCCACCTGCTTGCCGCCGTGCGGCTTGAGCCAGGCGTACCAGTCGGGCCACCAGCTGCCGGCGTGCTCCTTGGCCCCCTGCACCCATTCGGCATGGGTCTTGGGCTGTTTGTCATTCGTCCAGT
The DNA here is from genome assembly GCA_964501495.1 of uncultured Ramlibacter sp. GTDB lineage: Bacteria > Pseudomonadota > Gammaproteobacteria > Burkholderiales > Burkholderiaceae_C > Ramlibacter. Next base: position 7,996 of record CAZCTU010000060.1, on the reverse strand, counting down.
ACGAGCGCTTCTTCGCGGCGGGCGCATTGATCACGCCGGCGATGTGGCCCGAGGCCCCCATCACGAAGCGCTTCTTGCCGCCGATGTAGTTGACCGTCTCGTAGGCGCCCTCGATGGGGACGATGTGATCCTCGCGCGAGCCGTAGACGTAGGACGGGATGTCGATCTTGCGCAGGTCCAGCTTCTCGCCGCAAACGGTGAGCTTGTTGGGCTTGACCAGGTTGTTCTCGAGGTAGGTGTTGCGCAGGTACCAGGCGTACATCGGGCCCGGCAGGTTGGTGGAGTCGCTGTTCCAGTACAGCAGGTCGAAGGGCGGCGGGGTCTCGCCCTTGAGGTAGTTGCCCACCACGTAGTTCCAGACCAGGTCGTTGGGGCGCAGGAAGCTGAAGGTCTGTGCCAGGTCCTTGCCGGGCATCAGGCCGCCCTTGCCCAGTTGCATTTCGCGGAACTTGACCAGGCCCTCGTCGATGAAGACGTCCATGATCCCGGTGTGGCTGAAGTCCAGGAAGGAGGTGAGGAAGGTCACCGAGTGCACGGGCTTTTGCTTGCGCGCGGCCAGCACCGCGATGGAGGTGCCCAGGATGGTGCCGCCCACGCAGAAGCCCAGGGCGTTGATGTCCTTGGCCTGGGTGATCTCGCGCACGGTCTCGATGGCGGTGATGGCGCCCTGCTCGATGTAGTCGTCCCAGGTCGTCTGGGCCACCGAGGCGTCGGCGCTGCGCCAGCTCACGAGGAACACGCGGTGCCCCTGGTCGACCAGGTGGCGCACGAAGGAATTCTCGGGCTGCAGGTCGAGGATGTAGAACTTGTTGATGCAGGGCGGCACCAGCAGGAAGGGCCGCTCGAACACCTTGGCGGTGCGGGGCTTGTACTCGATCAGCTGGAACAGCGCGTTCTCGAAGACGACCGCGCCTTCGCTGGTGGCCATGTTGCGGCCCACCTCGAACACGCTCTCGTCGGTCATGGAGACATGACCCTGCTGCATGTCGGCCAGCAGGTTCTGCATGCCGCGGGCAATGCTCTCGCCCTTGGATTCGATGGCCTTCTGCTGCGCCTCGGGGTTGAGGGCGAGGAAGTTGCTCGGCGCGGTGGCCGCGGCCCATTGCTCGACGGCGAAGCGCAGGCGGGCCTTGGTCTTCTCGTCGGCCTCGGCGGCTTCCACCAGGCCCATCAGGGTGCGGGTGTTGAGGAGGTAGACCGAGGCGGAGAAGGAGGCCAGCGGGTGCTTGGCCCAGGCCTCGCTGGCGAAGCGCTTGTCCTTGACCGGGCTGGCCGGCTGCATGCCCGCGTTCCACAGCTGCGAGGCTTCGCGCAGGTAGGCCTGCTGCAGTTCGACCAGCTTGGCCGGGTCGAAGTTCAGCGTGGGAATCGTCGGCAGCGCCATGCCCGCGGCGGCCGAGCCGGCGGTACCTGCCGCGGTGCCGCCCCCGAGTTGCTGGAAGGATTCGAGGGCCTTCATCCAGCCCGCGCCGAGGTTTTCCTGGAACTGGGTCGCCATGCGGGACCAATCCGCTTGAGAATGCATGCCGTCTCCTGCCTGCTTTTGGTGTGGGGCAGACTTCATCCGCCTGGTGCAGCCAGTATGCGGCAATTACTTACGCCAAACAAACTAGGACCCGCTTGTGTTTCCGGCGCGACGCTCCCCGAAGCACTTTTCAAATTGATTCCCATGTACCTGATCGCTCTTGGCTGGCTCTACGTCGCACTCATGATGGCCGTCGCGGAAGCCACGAATACTAATGGCTCCATTCTGGGCGCTGTCATCACGTTCCTGCTCTATGGCGTAGGACCCGCGGCACTTCTCATGTACATCCTGGGGACGCCGGCGCGTCGGCGAAAGCGCAAGGCGCAGGAACAGGCCGAGGCCGACGCCGAGCGGGCGATGCAGGGTCCGTCGTCGCCGGCGGCTTCAGGCCAGCCAGACGCTGGCGGCCAGGCGGCCGCTGACCCGGTCGCGGCGGTGCGAGAAAAAGAGTGAGGCGTTGGCGACGGTGCACCACGCGGGTGTACCGTCGTTGCCATGGACCCGCAAGATGCCCAGCGCCGCCAGGCGACGGCGCGCCAGGCCGGGGAGGTTGGCGAACCATTTGGCCCCGGCACCGGGCGCCCGGCCGGCAGAGGCTGCGGCCGGGACGAACAGCGCCTCGGCCTCCGGGTCGGCGCGCACAAAGGCGGCGCGCACGTCCGCCCCCACCTCGAAGGCCTGCGGGCCGATGCAGGGGCCCAGCCAGGCCAGGGTGTGGGCCGGGTCGAAATGCGCGGCCAGCGCCTCCAGTACCCCCTCCCCGGTCTCCGAGGCTGCGCCGGCGAGTCCGCGCCAGCCTGCATGGGCGGCGCCCACGCGGGCATGGGGACCGCCCCGGGCGTCGCACAGGAGCACGGGCAGGCAGTCGGCCACCATCATCGTGCAGGCCAGCCCTGGCCGCGTGGTGAAGCAGGCATCGGCCTGTGCGCCGTCGGGTGTGCGGGCCTCGAGCGCCAGCACACCGGTGCCATGGACCTGCTGCAAAAACACCGGCCGCGCCTCCAGCCGCTCGGCCCAGAGGGCCCGGTTGCGGTCCACCGCCACCGGGTCGTCGCCCACGTGGTTGCCCAGGTTGAGGCGGTCCCTGGGCGGCGCGGACACCCCGCCCAGGCGGGTGCTGCACAGGGCCTGCACGCCGGCAGGCGCCGGCCAGTGCGGGCGGATCACGTCGTGGTCCAGCCCTTCGGGCGTCGAGGAAGACTCAGGCGGGTGCATGGTGCAAGGCGGGTCGGCGGTGGAATCGCCGGTGGCGAATCATCCATCGAGCATAAGGGCATCCGCACTCTCCCCGAGGCGGGGGGCGGGGTGCTTGGGTTAAGGTGGCGGCCATGCACTACCTGTTCACGCCGCCCGCCCCCACCAGCCTGCCCATCGTCGGCAGCGACCAGCGTTTTCCCGTCCGCCGCGTCTTCTGCGTCGGACGTAACTACGCCGAGCATGCGAAGGAGATGGGATTCACCGGCCGCGAGGCGCCCTTCTTCTTCATGAAGCCGGCCGACGCGCTGCTGGTCGTCGAGGCCGGCCAGACCGGCCGCATGGCCTACCCCAGCCTCACGAAGGACCTGCACCACGAGATCGAGCTCGTCGTCGCCATCGGCACCGGCGGCGCCAACATCCGCGCCGCGGACGCGATGAAGCATGTCTGCGGCTACGCCGTCGGCCTGGACATGACCCGCCGCGACCTGCAGGGGGAGATGAAGAAGCAGGGCCGCCCCTGGGAGATCGGCAAGGCCTTCGAGCAGTCGGGCCCCATCGGTCCCCTCACCCTTGCGGCCCAGGCCGGCGACGTCGCCCAGGCCGCCATCTGGCTGCAGGTCAACGGCGAGGACCGCCAGCGCAGCGACGTGGGCAAACTGATCTGGAACATCGCAGAGACCATCGAGCACCTGTCGGCCGCCTGGACCCTGGCGCCCGGCGACCTGATCTTCACCGGCACCCCGGAGGGCGTCGCCGCGGTGAAGGCCGGGGACACGCTCGAAGGCGGCGTCACCGGCCTGCCCCCGCTGAAGGTCGCGGTCACCGCCGCCTGAGCGGCCTGCTGCCATGCGCACCCCGATCAAGCATTGCCGCAGCTGCGGCTCGGAAGTCGCCTACCGCCTGCCCCCGGACGGCGACACCCGCGAGCGCGCGGTCTGCCCGGCCTGCGAGACCATCCACTACGAGAACCCGCTCAACGTGGTGGGGACCGTGCCTTACTGGGGCGAGAAGATCCTGCTTTGCAAGCGCAACATCGAGCCGCGCTGGGGCAAGTGGACGCTGCCGGCCGGCTTCATGGAGCTGGGCGAGAGCGTGGCCCAGGGCGCCGCCCGCGAGACGGTGGAAGAAGCCGGCGCCGAGTTCGAAATGGAGGAGTTGCTGTCGATCCTGAGCGTGCCCCGGGTCGGCCAGGTGCACCTGTTCTTCCGCGCGCGGCTCACGTCCGAACGGTTCGACCCGGGCCCGGAGACGATCGAGGCCCGGCTTTTCGCGGAGGACGAAATCCCCTGGGACGAAATCGCCTTCCGCACCGTGCGGGAGACGCTCGAGCGCTACTTCGCCGACCGCAGGGCCGGCCGCTTCAACGTCCACACGGTGGACATCGACTGAGTCGGCTGTCGCCCGCGCCGTGCCCCAGCGAGGCTGGGCGCCTCAGCCGAAGGCGGGCGTGACGGGCTTGACCACGGGCTTGCCAGCGGCCACCCAGGCGTCATACCCCCCAGCGATCGAACAGACATCGAGATAGCCCATGTCCTTCATCGCGCAGGCGGCCAGAGCAGCGCGGCCGCTGGTCTTGCAATAGAGCACCACCTTGATGTCCCGTGCGGCCAGTGCGGGCATGCTGCTCAATTTGAATTCGAGCATGCCCCGCGAGAGGTGAATGGCGCCAGGCAGGTGGCCCGCCGCGTACTCCGATTCCTCCCGCACGTCGATCACCGCATCGGCCTCACGCAAGGCCAGTTCGGCCTGGTCCAGCGGGAGTTCGCGCACGCGGGCCTTGGCGGCGGCGACGAGATCCATTGCATTTTTCATGTGCGCTCTCCTCAGCTGCGCTCGATGCTGCGGCCCAGCGCCAAGGCGACGGAGCCGGCGCCGCCGCCGTTGCTGACCTGGGTGTAGCCTTGCTGCTGCAGCCAGGCGCAGGCCGCGCCGGAGCGCGCCCCGGAGGCGCAGCACAGGATCAGAGGCGCGTCCTTGTCCGGTGCGACCGCCTCGATGCCCGCGGTGAAGCGGTCCAGCGGCAGGTTCACCGAGCCCTGCACATGGCCGGAGGCGAACTCGCCCTCCGAGCGTACGTCGATCACGATGGGTTCACTCATGGTTCTCTCCTGTCTGTCTGCGCTCAGTGTTTTTCGAGTCGATTGATGCCCAGCGCCTTGAGCACGTATTTCTCGTAAACCGGCTCGGAGCTTCCGGTCTTCATCTTGTACATGAAGTACTTCTCGAAGGCGATTTTGGCCAGGTGCACCCACTTGCCCTTCTTGAACCAGTTGACATTGCGCGGCGGGATCTGCGGCAACGCCACGAAGGCGGCGCCCGTGTCGCCCATGTCGGCCAGGCAGATCGCGTTCCAGCTGCCCCTGGCGTCGGCCGGCCGGCCCTGAAGGTCGGCCTCGATGTTGTGGACGATGGCGGTCACCATGGTCTCGATCATGTAGCCGGACTTGGGCGCGCCCGTGGCCACCGGCGTCGCTTCCACCGGCGGAATCGCCACGCACACCCCGGCGGAGAAGATGTTGCGGTACTTCTTGCTGCGCTGGAATTCGTCGATCAGGACGAAGCCGCGCGGGTTGCACAGGCCCTCGACCGCAGCCACCGGGTCCACGCCCTTGAAGGCAGGCAGCATCATGCTGTAGCGGAAGGGGAGCTCATGCTCTTTCTTGACGTGACCCAGGTCGTCCAGCTCGGTCACGAACATCTTGCCCGCCTCGACCTTGGTCACCTTGGCATTGGTGATCCACTTGATGTCGTTGTTGCGCAGCTCGCTCTCCAGCATGGACTTGGAGTCGCCCACGCCGCCCAGACCCAGGTGGCCGATGTAGGGTTCGCTGGTCACGTAGGTCATCGGCACCTTGTTGCGGATCTTGCGACGGCGCAGGTCGGTATTGACGATGAAGGCGAACTCGTAGGCCGGGCCGAAGCAGGAGGCGCCGGGCATGGCGCCGATGACGACCGGCCCTGGGTCCTTCACGAAGTCCTGGTAGTCACCCCAGGCCTTGTCGGCATGGTCTACCGCGCAGATGGAATGGGTGTGGCCGGCCGGCCCGGCGCCAGGCACCTCGTCGAAGGAGAGCTTGGGGCCGGTGGTGATCACCAGGTAGTCGTAGGCCACCCGCTCGCCGTTGGCGAGATCCAGGGCATTGCCCTCGGCGTCGATCCGGGTTACCGGCTGCGCGATGAAGGCGATGCCCTTCTTCTCCAGGTAGGGACGAATCGGGAAAGTGATGTCCTTGCGCTCCCGCCAGCCCACCGCCACCCAGGGGTTGGAGGGCACGAACTGGAAGTAGTCGACTGCATTGATCACGGTGATCTGGTGCGACTTGTCGAGCTTTTCACGCAGCTCGTAGGCAGCGGGCATGCCGCCCGTGCCAGCGCCAAGAACGACGATGTGGGCCATGGTGAGTCTCCTTCTCCGGGGGTGGGGTGGTGGAACGGGAAGCGGTCGTTGTCGAATGGCTATTCGTGTTCAGGTGCCTCAGGGCTGCAAGGAGGCATTGACGGTCTGCAGGCTGGGCGTGTCCAGTTGTCCGGCGAGGGCGTCCAGGCGCAGTCGGGCGGACAGCAGGTCGATGCGCGCCTGCAGCAGGCCCAGCTCGGCGGACGCGGCCTCGTTCTCCGCGTTGAGCAGGTCCAGGGTGGTGCGGTCTCCCACCTGGCGCCCGAGGCGGGTGGCGTCCAGGCGCGCACGGGCCGAGACCAGGCCCTGCTCCAGGGCGTTCAGTCGCTCCTGGCCGGCCTGCAGGCCCAGCCAGGCGGCACGCGCCTGCTGGCCCAGCTCCACCTCGGCGCGGGCGACCTCGGCCTGGGCCTGGTCGGCCAGACGCAAGGCCTCCTCGAGCTTGGCGCTCTGCCAACCGCCGGTGTACAGCGGCAAATTGACGCTGATGCCCACCATGCGCTGAGCCTGCAGGTTGGCCGCACTGCCTGCGTAGTCGCCAGGCCCGGCCAGCCGCTCGCGGCCCGCCTGCGCCACCAGGTCGACCGAGGCCGAGCCGAGGGCGCCATGCCGGGCCACCTCGGCGCGGGCCACGTCGGCCCGGGCGCGGGCCAGCCGCAGCTGCGGGTTGTCGCTCCTGACCCGGCCCAGCCAGGTCGCCAGCGTCTCGACGGGGGCCGCCACGCCGCGCTGCGGCGCAAGCGCGGCCAGGGCCTCGCCGGTCAGGCCAGTGATGTCGGCCAGGCGCTGCCGGGCGAGGTCGAGTTCGCTCGTGGCCAGCACGACCTGGGCCTGCAGACCACGGGCGCGGGCTGCGGCCTCGTAGGTGTCGGTCACCGGCGCGTCGCCGAGCTTGAAACGGTCCTTCGCCTCGACCAGGGCACGCTCCACGGCCTGCTGCTGCTGGCGAGCCAGCTCCAGGCGGCGCTGGGACAGCACCAGTTCGAAATAGCGCTGGCTCACTGCGAGCATCCATTCCTGGCGGCCTGCCTGGAACTGGAGCTGCGCGGACTGGGCCGACAACCTGAGCTGCTGCCCCTGGGCGTTGCGCTCGGGGCTGTACAGCGGCTGGCGCGCGCTCAGCGCCCACCGGGTCAGGCGGCCCTCGGAATTAACCGAGGTGGCGAAGCCGGCGCCATTGACGGGCGCGGAGCCCGGCATGGCGACCTGGGCCCCGTCCATGCGGCTGTCGGCCGAAGCCAGCGCACCGGTGGCGGTCAGGCCCACCTGGGGCCGCCACAAGGCCTCAGCCTGCTGGAGCCGGGCGGCGCCGGCGGCCCGGCCGGCCTCCAGGACCTTGCCCTGGGGGTCGTGTTCGCGCGCGGCCTCCCAGGCCTGCACCAGGTCGGCGGCCTGCGCGCTGGCCACACCCAGGAAAGCGCCCAGGGCCAGCAGGCTGGCTGCGGCGGTCTTGCGAAGGACTCGGGCTGCCATGGCCGCCTCCCGATCAGCAACCGGGCTGGAAGCCCAGTTTGCGCAGAATGTTTTCCATCAGGCACCACCGGGTCAGCGCGCTTTGCAGCAGGTTCGCGCCGACGAAGGCGGTGAAGGCCAGCCACCAGGGACTGACGAAGATCGGGCTGCCTTCGATGCCGAGCGCGAGGGACAGCAGGATGAAGGTGCCGGCGATGAGGCGGACGAGTTGCCAGGATTTCATGGAGTTCTCCTTGAGGGTGGGGTTGGAATTCAAATGGCCACGTGGGCCGTGTCGGCAGCAGCGGCAGCAGGAGCCGCCTCGAACTTGCGGCGGTAGGCCGCGTAATAGAGCGTCGGAATGACCACCAGCGTGAGCACGGTGGACACCAGGATGCCGAAGATCAGCGCAATGGCCAGGCCAT
>CAZCTU010000059.1:3775-8258 GCA_964501495.1 uncultured Ramlibacter sp. | reverse complement strand
GGGCCTGGCCCTGCTGGCCGACGTGCCGAAAAGCCGCATGTTCGACGAGATGCTCAAGCTCCTGCAGACGGGCCATGCGCTGGCCACGATCGCGCAGCTCAAGGTGCTGGGCCTCGAAAAAGGCATCTACCCGCTGCTGGACCTGGTGGTCGAGCGCGCGAACGATCCCTTCGTGCGCGCCGCGCTGCAGGACACCGACCGCCGCGTCGGCGAGGGCAAGCCCGTGGCGCCGTCCTTCCTGCTCGCCGCGGTGCTGTGGTCCGACGTGCGCGAGGGCTGGGCTCGCCGCCAGGCCAAGCGCATGGCGCCCTTCCCGGCGCTGCAGGAGTCCATCGACGTGGTGTTCGACGCCCGCATCGGCGACGTCTCGGGTCGCGGCAAGCTCGGCACCGACATGCGCGAGATCTGGATGATGCAGCCCCGCTTCGACAAGCGCGTGGGCAGCGGCCCGTTCAGCCTGGTGGAGCAGCCGCGCTTCCGTGCCGGCTTCGACTTCATGCGCCTGCGCGCCGACGTGGGCGAGGTGGACGAGGTGCTGGCCGACTGGTGGCAGGAGTTCAGCCTGGCCAGCGACGCCGAGCGGGAGGACCTGCTGGCGCAGGCGCGCGAGACCACCCAGCGCGGCCCGCGCCGGGTGCGAGCCACGAGGCCGGCGGGGGAGGGCGCGGCGTTTCGCGAGGACCGCGAACCCCGGGATTCCCGCGATTCCCGTGGTGATGAGGCTGATCGTGACGACGGTGATGACGACGCCGAAGGTCGCGTCGAAGGCGCCGAGCCCGGCGCCTCTCCGGCCCGTAAGCGCCGCCGCCGCCGTCGCAAGCCGGGCGGTGGCGCGGGAAATGCCGGCGGCGCCACGCCCGCCGGCGGCGAGGGCTGAGGCGCCTGTGCCGCGGATGGACGCCACCTGAAAAGGGCACCTGGCGCGCCGCGGTGACACGCATGCCTCTGGCCTGTTCCTTCCCGTCTCCCTGGTCATGACCAAGCGCGCCGCCGTCACCGCCTTCGTTGCCCTGGGCGGCAACCTGGGTGATGCGCGGGCCGCGGTCCGCTGGGCGATCCAGGACCTGGGCCGCCTGCCTGGCACCCGCCTGGAGGCGGTCTCCGGCCTCTATCGCAGCGCGCCCCATGAGGCGCAGGGCCCCGATTTCATCAACGCGGTGGCCCGTATCGCCACCACCCTCACCGCGCCCGAGCTGCTGCGCGCGCTCCAGGCGCTGGAAGCCGCCGCCGGCCGCGAGCGCCCTTACCTGAACGCGCCGCGCACCCTGGACCTGGACCTGCTGTTCTACGGCGATGCGCGCATCGCCAGCCCCGCGCTCACCGTGCCGCATCCGCGCTGGCGGGAGCGGGCCTTCGTACTGTGTCCCCTGGCCGAGGTCGCGCCGGAGCGGGTGACGCCCGCCCTGCTGGCTGGGGTGGCGGCACAGAAAATCGAGCGGATCTGAGCTTTCGCGTGCGCTTCTCAGGGCGCTTCTTCCGACTCGCGCAGCGAGGACGGAATGTCCCGATGCCCGTGCAGGACGCGCCAGACATCCACATGGTCGGCGTGCGGGACGTAGAAAACAAGAAAAGGGTAGCGGCTCAGGGGCCAGCTTCGCAGGCCGGGCAGGTCGAGCGCCTGCGCGTGACGTGGCGATCCGGTGTCCGGATGCCGGCCGATATGCGCCAAGGCCGCTGCCAGTGCGTCGATGAAGCCCATCGCGACAGACTCCGGGGCTTCGTCCAGGTAGTGCGCCAGGGCCTCGTCCACGTCGCGATCCGCCTGCGCACGCAGGATGACCGGCCGGGATTTCACCGTCGGGTCTTTCGGCCCGAGGGGGAGCCGGCGCCTGATTGCTTCACCCGCTTGCGAAGCTGGTCGAAGTAGGCGTCGTCGGCGGTTGCCGCCGGAAGGGAACGCGCCCCGTCAAGGAGCAGGTCACGCAGGTGCGTGCGGTCCTGGTCCTTGCGGATCAACTCCCGCACGTATTCGCTGCTGGTGCCGTAGCCCCGTTGGGAGACCTGCTCGTCGACAAAGGCCTTCAGCGTCTCGGGCAGCGAGATGTTCATCGTGCTCATAAGGCGAGATTACGGGGCTTGGCAAATTTTGGCAAGCCATCCGATCCGCCATGCGCCGGGTCAGCGCGCCAGGCTCCGCTGCTGCGCCACCTCGAGCTCGCTCACCGCAGCGGCCTGGTTGCCCCAGGATTGGCGCATGTAGGTCAGGACGGCGGCCACGTCGGCGTCGCTCAGGGTCACGGCGAAGGGCGGCATGCCGTAGGGCCGCGGCCGGCCGGCGGTCGACGGGCCGAAGGCGCCGTGGATCACCACCTGCACCAGGTTGGCGGTGACCGGCAGGGTGACCGCGCGGTTGCCCGCCAGGGGCGGGTAGGCGCCGGGCACGCCCTCGCCCTGTTCGCCGTGGCAGGCAGCGCATTGCTGCCCGTAGAGCCTGGCGCCGCGCTCGAGGGCGCCGGCCCTGACCGGTACCCGTTCCAGCCGGGTGTCCCGCGCCTCGGTGCGGCCCGCTTGCGGCACCGACTTCAGGAACACGGCCATCGCTGCCAGGTCCCGGGGCGTGAGGTGCTGGGTGCTCTGGCCCACCACCTCGCCCATCGGGCCCAAGGCGCTGGCGCGGGAAGTCATGCCGGTGGCCAGGAGCTGCACGATGTCGCCCTCCGGCCAGTCGGCGACGCTCGCCTCGTTGGGCGCGGCCAGCGAGGGCGCGTACCAGGCCTGCATCGGGATCATGCCGCCGGAGAGATCGAGCACCTCGCTGCCACCCAGCGCGTTGCGCGCGCTGTGGCAGGCCGAGCAATGGCCCAGGCCCTGCACCAGGTAGGCGCCGCGGTTCCAGGTGGCGTCACGGCCGGTGTCGACCGGCTGCACGCCCGGGCGGAAGTACAGCGCCCGCCACACGCCCAGCGCCCACTGCGTGCTCACCGGCCAGCGCAGGTCGTGCGGTCGGTTGGCCTGCGCCACCGGGGGCAGGCTTTGGAGGAAGGCGAAAAGCGCGTCGGTGTCGGCGCGTGTGACGCGGGTGAAATGGGTGTAGGGGAAGGCCGGGTACAGCATGCGGCCGTCGCGCGAGCGGCCGTGGTGCATCGCACGCCAGAAGTCGCCCGCGTTCCAGCCGCCCAGGCCCGTGGCGTCGGGGGTGAGGTTGCCGGCGTAGACGTTGCCGAAGGGCGTCTCGATGCCGCGCCCGCCGGCCCAGGGGGCGCCGCCCGGGGCGGTGTGGCAGGCCTGGCAGTTGCCCGCGCGGGCGAGGTAGGCGCCGCGGGTCACCAGGTCGGGGGCCGCGGCCGCTGCGGTCGGTGTTTCCGGTGTGGCGGTCGGAAGGTCGAAGGTGGCGGATGTCTCCTCGGGCGCGGCGTCATGTTCGCTGCGCCAGTAGCCCACGCCCAGGGCTGTGGCGGCAATGGCCAGGCCCGCGGCGCCGCCCGCGAGGAAGCGCGCCAGCCAGGACATGCGGCGGAACGTGCCGAGAAGGGAGGGCCGGCTCATCGCGTCACGCCTCCCGCCGGCAGCATGGCGCTGCCGCACTTCATCGACGGCGCCTGGGGCAGGCGCGGGGCCGGGTGCGGGTCGGCCGGCAGGGGCTGCGCGGCGAGCCAGCTCGCCACCGCGCCCAGGTCCTCCGGCGTGAGGGTGCGCGCGACCTGGGCCATGCAGTCGGGCGCATGGGCCTGGCGTTGTCCGTTGCGCCAGGCGCCGAGTTGCGCATTGAGGTAGTCGCGCGGCAGGCCCAGGAGGCCCGGGGTGCCGGGCTGCACGCCGGTCAGGCGCGCGCCGTGGCAGGCCACGCAGGCGGGCAGCCGCTGCGACGGGTCGCCCTGCAGGGCCAGCAGGCGTCCGCGCTCCAGCACCGCGGGGGACGCGGTCACGCGGGCTGGGGCGGGGTAGGGCAGGTCGAGCGCGGCGAAGTGGCCGGCGATCTCGGCCAGGTAGGCGTCGGACAGCGGCTCGAGCAGGCGCGTCATCAGCCCGTAGTGGCGGCGGCCGTCGCGGAAATTGAGCAGCTGGTTGTACAGGTAGCCCGCGGGCTTGCCGGCGATGCGCGGGTAATAGCCGTCGGGGCCGGCGCGTCCCTCGGCGCCGTGGCAGGCGGTGCAGGCCAGGGTGCGCTGGGCCATCGAGTCCTCGAACTTCTGCGCGGCGTGGGCGGGCGGGCTGGTGAAGGGGCTGGCGAAGAGGACGGTCAGGGCCAGCAGGAGAAGCGCGCGGCGCAGCGCGGGGGGCAGGAATGCGCGCATCAAAGTGAGGGACGGCAATGCGCGCATCAATGCGCGCGGGGTCAGGTGTTTCATCGCAGTCGGAATCATGCCCGGTCGGCGGTACCCGCCGCCAGGACGAGGTCGCTCTCGGGGCAGGCCACGCAGGGCAGGATCCAGCCCTCGGCCTTCTCCTCGGCCAGCAGGCCCGGCCACTCGATCTGGTAGCGAACCCGGCCCTGCTCGAGCCGCAGCATGCAGGCGCGGCAGGTGCCGTTGCGGCAGGAGCT
>CAZCTU010000059.1:0-3675 GCA_964501495.1 uncultured Ramlibacter sp. | reverse complement strand
CTCGGCTCGGGCATCGCCCGATGATAAGGAGCCTCCGACACCGGCCCGCGGCCCGCGCGGACGCCGGGCTCGGGGTGTCTGGGCGCACCCTGAGCCGATGGTTGTCCCGTTCCGCCACGTCCCGTGCCTTCCGGCGTTGCGCGCCCGCATCCGCACCCGCGCCCATGCGCTCGCCGCCCTCGCGCTGGCGGCCGCTGCCGTGGTCGGGCCGTTGCACGGGGCGGCCCAGGGGACGGCACGGGTCGCAGGCTCGCCGGTGGCCCCGGCTGCGCCGGCACCCGCCCCGGCCCCTGCGCCGCCCCCCGCACCGGACTTTGCCGGCGTACCCGTCTCCGCCGAGGTGCGCGCGCTGGCGCTCTGGGCGCTGGCCAGCGGCGACGCCGCGGGCCGCTTCGTGGTGCTGGTGGACAAGCGGCAGGCCCACGCCTTCGTGCTGGACCCGCGCGGCCACCTGCGCGGGCATGCACCGGTACTGCTCGGGCTGGCACGGGGTGACGACACCGTGCCCGGCATCGGCGACCGGCCGCTCGCCCAGGTCCGGCCGCAGGAGCGCACCACGCCGGCCGGCCGCTTCCTGCCGGAGACGGGCCGCAACACGCACGGCGAGGACGTGGTCTGGGTCGACTACGCCGCCGCCGTCTCCATGCACCGGGTGCGCGCCCAGGTGAAGGCCGAGCGCCGGCTGCAGCGCCTGGCGTCGCCGACGCCGGCGGACAACCGCATCTCCTACGGCTGCATCAACCTGCCGCCGGCCTTCTATGAGCGCGTTCTGCTGCCCGCGGTGCGCGCGGCCGCCGTGGTCTACGTGCTGCCTGAGGTGCGGCCGCTGGCCGATGTCTTCCCCGGACTGCGTCCGACAGGAGCTGCTGGCAGCCGCCGACGGGTGGGTCCGGTCGGGTCCCTAGGCTAACCCGCAGCTGGCCAGCAGGCCGGCCCTCTCCTCTCGTTCCTTCACCGTTTCCTCCCCGCGTCCCCGTTTCTTCAAGGAGTCATCGAATGAAAATCTCAAACCTTCTGCGAAGCCTGCTCGCGGGCCTGGCCGGCCTGGCCCTCGCGGGCGCTGCCCTGGCCCAGGGCAGCGGCACCGGCGGGGGCGGCGGCTCGACCACCTCGCCTTCGACGAGTTCGCCCGCCACCTCTCCGTCGACCACGCAGCCCTCGGGCGGCACCGGCACCCTGGGCGCCGGCAGCGACACCGGGGCCGACCCCAGCCAGGGCACCGGCAGCATGGGCGCGGGCAGCAACCCCGACGCCGGCTCCGCCAACCAGCCCAGCGCCAGCCCCGGCACCAGCACCGACACGGGCACTTCGGGGGCGGGCAGCAGCGACATGGGCAGCGGCTCCAGTCCCGCCACATCCACCACCACCACCACGACGACCACCCCGGGGTCGCCCTCCGGCACCACGCCGGGCGCCATGGGCCAGGACACCGGCTCGGGCAGCATGGGCGCGGGCGGCACCTCGCCCGACACCTCGGCCACTGGCGAGCGGCGCATGCGCGCGGATCGCAACTGAGCGGGCGCCGTCCCGGGCCGGGGCCGGTCCACCGCTTGCGCCCGCCGGTCGCCGGTGGTCACTGTCCCGCGCCGGGCGGATGCCACGCAAAACTGTTAAGGTCGACACGGTCACCCGGGCAATGGCTCGGGCTATCTGGCCTTGCGAGAGTTCATGCGAATCGACCCACCGGCCCTCCAGGGGCTGGACCCCCGCCGCCTGCGCGCGATGGCACGCGGCATCGAAAAGGAAAGCCTGCGCGTCACGCCAGCAGGCCTGCTGGCGGTCACGCCCCATCCCCAGGCCCTGGGCTCGGCGCTCACGCACCCGCACATCACCACCGACTACAGCGAAGCGCAGCTCGAATTGATCACGGGTGTCCACCACGACCCCGAGGCCTGCCTGCGCGAGCTGCGCGAAATCCACCAGTTCACCTTCGAGGCCCTGCAGGCGAACGGCCCGCGTGAGAGTGAGGGGATGGGCGAGCTGCTCTGGCCGGCCAGCATGCCGGCCACCCTGCCCGCGCAGGAAGACCAGATCCCCATCGGCCGCTACGGCCACAGCAACGTGGGCCAGGCCAAGAGCGTCTACCGGCTGGGCCTGGGCTGGCGTTATGGCCGGCGCATGCAGACCGTCTCGGGCATCCACTACAACTGGTCGATGCCCGGCGTGGACAGCGCGCAGTACTTCGCCCTGATCCGCAACTTCCGCCGGCACGCCTTCCTGCTGCTGGTGCTGTTCGGCGCCTCGCCGGCGCTCACTTCCGCCTTCGCTGAGGGCCGCCCGCATGCGCTGGAGCGCCTGTCGGAGAACACCCTGTACCTGCCGCATGCCACCTCGCTGCGCATGGGCCCCCTGGGCTACCAGAGCGAGGCCCAGGCCAGCCTGGCGGTGAGCTACAACGGCCTGGACGGCTACGCCGCCTCGCTGCAGGACGCGCTCACCCGGCCCTATCCGCCCTATGAGGCGATCGGGGTGCAGGGCCCGGACGGCAGCTGGCGGCAACTGGCCACCAGCCTGCTGCAGATCGAGAACGAGTTCTACGGCAGCATCCGTCCCAAGCGCGGCATCTTCCCCGGCGAGCGGCCGCTGCATGCGCTGCGCGAGCGCGGGGTGGAGTACGTCGAGGTGCGGCTGATGGACCTGGACCCCTTCGAGCCCCTGGGCATCTCGGCGCCGACGCTGCGCTTTCTGGACATCTTCCTGCTCTATTGCCTGCAGGCCGACAGCCCGCCCGACTCCCCCGAGGAGATCGCACGCATCGGCCGCAACCTGCAACGCGCGGCCGGCTGGGGTCGCCAGCCGGGGCTCATGCTGGAAGGCGAGGGCGGCCCCGTGGCCCTGGCCGACTGGGCCGGCGCGCTGTTCACCGCGCTCGAGCCGGTGGCCGACCTGATGGACCAGGCGGCCGGTGGGGACGGTGCGGCCCGCGCCGCCCGGCCGCACCGCGAGGCCTTGGAGGCTGCGCGCCAGTCCCTGGCCGAACCCGAGCGCCTGCCTTCGGCGCGGGTGCTGGCCCGCATGGCGCAGGCGCATGGCAACGACTTCCTCGACTTCGGCCTGGCCCAGGCCCGGCAGCTGCGCGAGTGGATGGCCGACCTGCCCTGCGACGCGGCCTTGCGCACCCGCTTCCAGGCCGAGAGCGCGCAGTCGCTGCGC
This sequence comes from uncultured Ramlibacter sp., assembly GCA_964501495.1. Taxonomy (GTDB): domain Bacteria; phylum Pseudomonadota; class Gammaproteobacteria; order Burkholderiales; family Burkholderiaceae_C; genus Ramlibacter. The sequence goes on along the minus strand of CAZCTU010000059.1, from coordinate 522 downwards.
GAGCAGGCCCGTATCGAAGCGGCGGACACCTTGCCTTTCGAGGAATACCGGCGTCAGTACATCGCGCCCGAGCGTCTTGGCTTGGGCCGGGACGCGATCGCCCAGGGGCTCACCGCGGCCTGAGAGGCTTCGCCTCGCCCCGCGCGGCCTGAGGCGCGTTTGCCCGACGCGGCCCTTCCCCGCACCCCAGGCACGTCCCTTGCCCCTGTCCCTGCGGTAACAGGGGCGGCCGGCGCGCTGGGCTACAGTCGCGCGGAAACGCCATTCAGTTCGAACACGAAGGAGGAACCATGTCCCTGGATTTCACTGGCCGCGTGGCCATCGTCACCGGCGCGGGCGGCGGCCTGGGCCGCCAGCATGCCCTGGCCCTGGCCAGGCGCGGCGCCAAGGTGGTCGTCAATGACCTGGGCGGCGCGCTCGACGGCACCGGTGGCTCCACCAGCGCCGCGCAGAAGGTGGTCGACGAGATCCGCGCCGCCGGCGGCGAGGCGATTGCCAACGGCGCCTCGGTCACCGACTTCG